>JAPLFV010000305.1:0-13785 GCA_026390495.1 Pseudomonadota bacterium
ATTGACCAAACGTGACAGTGATATTGAAACTAATCCATTGTTTCAAGAAATTGTGCTTAATCACTGCCCAGCAATTTTAGTCGAAAAATACCGAACAAGAATCATCGACAAACTTCCCACTGCCCATAAAGTTGCGATTTTGGCGGCATATATGGCATCTAATATCATTTATCGGGAAGGTTTAGGTTGGTTAGATCGAATTCCAGTTGATCAGAGATTTGGGATCTGTCTTTCGTACATGAAGAATGACAAGTTGCGTCAGGAGCTAATGTCTTCTGTGGAAAATTCAGTATTGCCCAATAAGGATAAAATATTAGCGATCCTCCGTCGAAGTGCCACAAGAGATTTGACGATTTTGGGGCTTGAACAGCTAAATTAATAGGTTCCTGGGTAAGCCGACAAGGCCGCAGGGAGAAAGGCGACGAGATAGTACTATCAGTACAGCGAGATGCCTTGTCGACGGAGAACGAAGTAGGGTTATCCAAGAACTTATTAATAGAAGATTTTATTGTTGTTATATTTTGGCAAGGAGCGTCCAAGGATGGCGATGAGCAAGATTGGAATTATAGTAACTCTAGGAATCTTGATAGGATTAAGTTCCTGCAGGCATACTAGCGAGGACGAGACGGAGTCTAAACTGCAGTGGGGGCACTTGGCTGAAGATTCTCTGGCGCCGGAGTCCCCGCAGTTTTTGATTAATAAAAAACCAAGCGAGACGTACCGTGTATGTCTGGCTGACTATCTGAAAGCGGAGTTACCTGGAATTGAAGGTGAGATATCGGCCGCGATAAATATATGGGCCCATTATATTGGCCGAAAAATTCCTGTTATCATCGAGGCCAGGCCTCTATCGAGGTCGACAGTCACTGATACTGTTGAATCTTTATCAGACAGCTACTTTAAGGCCTGTGGATCAGGATTTGACGTTGTTGTTGGGTTCGGGCCTCTGGACGGAGGCACGGTTGGTGTGACGGGAGCATCATATTCCTTTAGAGCACTACCCAACGGAAAAAGAGATATTGTTTCCTTCAAACGATTTTTGTTTTTAAGAGATTTTGCAGTCAGGCCCTTTGGTGACGGATCCGAAAACAAAGGCTGGGTTTCATTGCAAGCAAGATCAGGAAAGGTAAGAACTGCTCAGGAGATTTTGGATTTGATGACCAGCCGCTCTATGCTTCAGTTTTCAAGTGATCGCCGATCCTTATCATTGTCTGTTCTAACTCATGAGTTTGGTCATGTTTGGGGTTTATGTGATCAGTATGAGGGTGCTGCAAATTGTGATTCTAAAAACTCAACAAGTCATTTGGTTTTAGATTCCGTAATGGGCGGGGAATCGTCTCGTCAGACAGTTTATTTGACTGACGATGATATTCAAGGAATTCGCGCATTGAATGCTCGTGAAGGATTTAGTCACAATTGGCCTCAATCTCCAAGCAGTGCACAAAATCCGGTGCCTTTAACGATTTCTGAGGTGGAGCACTTTGAGATAAATAATGTGACAAGAGATTCCAAGAATTTGGTGATTACTTACAGTGTTTTTACGAATGTGCCTGCAAAGATTCGGATCAGTTTAATGCCTCAACAAGGAGGTCGAGAGATTCCTTTGACAGGACTGCTTGAATCTGGAGATGTGCCATTTAAGCAAGGTTGGTCAAGGCTTAGTGTCGCCTTAACAGATCAAGATAAAACAAAGTATAAGGTAAAGGCTGTCTTGCAAAAGGCAAAAGACTCTACAACATTAAAGTCGTTGCAATCAGCTGATTTTTTGTGAGGTTTAAGAATGACAATTATTGAAGGAAAATCCCTCGTGCAATATATTCATATGTTTGAAAATGTGAAACTGTCGGCGAAATCTCATCGAGTCTGTTTGACTTTTGTTTTGGCTTTTTTTTCTTTTTTAGGTTTTGTACCACAATTGAAAGCACAATCTTCCTCACAAGAAAATGTAGAAGGCTATAGAGCTGTTCAGGCTCGCCCTTGGCTAGGTGTTGCTATTGACACCGGCAAGAAGGGGGTTTTGATTAAGAATGTATTGCCGGGAACTCCCGCGCAAAGTGGTGGACTTGCAAGTGGCGACGAAATTCTGTCAATTGAGGGGACAGTCGTAAAGAAGCCCGAGCAAGTTATGACTTTGATTCAAAATAAGGGCGTTGGATCGTCCGTATCATTGATTGTCGATCGTGGTGGCAAGGAGTTGACCAAGACATTTAAGCTTGTCTTGAAACCTGACGAGCTCGAACTTGTTCGAAAGCAAACAGTTGGAAAAAAGTTACCTCAAATCGACGTCGTTGACGCGTCAAATGGAAAAAAGGTCAATCTGAAGTCATTTTTGGGAAAGACATTGTTAATTGAATTTTGGGCAACATGGTGCCCAGCGTGTCGGGAATCTCACCCTCGATTGTCAAATTTTGTGGAGCAATTGAAAGGCAAAGGAAGTCTTGAAGTATTAGCAGTCACTACCGAGGAGCAATCGGTGGTTGCGAGTTATATCAATAAGTTGAAACCAAAGTTTCAGGTTTTGATTGATTCGACTGAGTCACTTCACCAATCCTTTGGCGTGAGTTCGATTCCTATGATTATAGTGGTCGATAAGGCTGGACTCGTTCGCTATGCAACCATTGGTGGTGGAGAAAATTTAGAGGAATCGATTAAGCAGGCCATTATGTTTAGTGAATCGAGATAGGAATATAGATGGAAAATCCTAACCAAGCTGTAGATTTTAGTTTGATTATTGCCTGCTATAATGATGCTCCTCATTTGTATGATCATTCGATTCAGCTGTTTCATTTTCTTTCTAAGTCAAAGTATACTTTTGAATTTATTTTTGTAGACGATTGCTCTAAAGATCATACGAAATCGGAAATTTTTAGGGCAGATACATTTCTAAAAAAAATGGGCATTTGCTCTCAAACTATTTTTAAATCCAAGAACGAAGGTAGAGGTAAGGCGATTTGTGATGCCTCAGAACTTTGCACGGGACGTTTTTTTGGATTTATCGATATCGATTTGGAGCCTTTAATGGATGGCTTGATACCAATGTTGATGATGTTGGAAAATGCCCAGGCAGATTTAGTTGTGGGGCGAAGGTCCATCGCAAATGCAGAAGCTAAACCCATTCGTGTCATTTGTAGTTATGTTTATCGCTGGATTGCACATTTTGCATTGCCATTACCAATATCTGATACAGAATGTGGTTTGAAGGTTTTTAATCGGCAAAAGGTCCTTCCCGTTATGCATAAGTGTATTGATCCGCATTGGTTTTGGGATACAGAGATTGTGCATCGAGCTCTGATTGGAGGCCTTCAGGTTAAGGAGCATTGGATTGTTTTTTTTGAGGATCGAAATAAACAAAGCACGGTTCGCTTGATCCCAGATATTTGGAAGTATCTAAAAGCCATCAGAAAGCACAAAAGGTCCTTGAGGAATCTGTGATCCTACGACAGTTAAACAATAGCAATGTTATCATCCTGATTTGGACGCTTCTAGTTGGCATTACATCCCTGTTTAGCACTGGATGGTTGCAACCCGATGAGCAAGCACGAGTCATGGAAGTGGCCCATTATGTAGTTTATGGTTTCGCAAGTTTGCCATGGGAGTTGACCTCCGAGCCGCAGATAGTATCCTTCTTTTTGGGAGTGCTGGTGGCACCGATCCTTTTAGTCACGAAGTTTTTAGGCCTTAATGGAGAGATCGAGGCAAGTGCAATTCGTTTTGCCGTTGGCGTCTTTGCTAGTAGTCGCTATTTTGCCATGCTGCAAATTTTTAAACTGCTAAATTTGAAATTTGAGCGTCGAAGAATTTACATATTTTTGTGTGCCATGGCTTTGTTTGGACCTTGGTTTATTGTCCGAACATCTCAAGAAAATTTTGGAGCAACATTTTTAGTTTGGGCGTTCTTATACCACCTAAAATTAATGACCATGTCACCCGTGAAAAAATCCGCAAAAGCATTTTTTTTCGGGATATTAATTTCTCTTGCCGTTTCCTCTCGTCTTCAGCTGGGCCCTTCTGCTGCCTGTTTAGTTCTTTATACGATGTATAAAACTGATCGACGATATTTACTGGGTATAGTTTTGGGAATTCTACTTGGCCTTGTTCCCTTGGCAATAGTTGATTCTATTTATTCTGGACGTCCGTTTTCACCGGCTTTACATTATCTTCTGTATGCACTTTCGGACGAAGAAGGTGGGGCTGTTTGGGGTGTGCAACCATGGTGGTATTACGTTCAGCAATATTTTGAAGCCTGGTATCCACCGTTTTCAATTCTACTTTTGATCCCACTTTGCCTTGGATTTTTATATTCAAAGTCCCTGTTGTTGGTGTTCGGTCCATTTGTGATCGTTCATATGATATTGGGGCATAAAGAGGCACGGTATTTTTCCTGTATGGTCCCATTTATGCAGTTGGCAACATTTGTCGGGTGGGAGCGTTTTGAAACTTTGCAAGGAGTATGGGCTAGACGATTGCTCAATAGGCGCGTTGCAGTGATAAGTCTATGGATATTTGCTTCAGTTGGTTTGCTTGCTTGTTTTGTTCCTCTTAATACATCTCCTGCAATGTATTCGGCATTGGGTCAACTCCAGAGGTCAGGTGTTATTGATCGTTATACCTACTTGGGCAATACCAAGTCACCTCCCTCCGAATTTTTTACAAAGAGCAATGATCGAACAGTATTGACAGAAATGGTGACGCTTAATGATTTTAAGGAAGGCCATGAATTGCAGGGTTGGGTAGCTATGTATGCAGGTGATCCCGACCAACATGCAATCTTCAAGTCAAACTGTAAAATTTTCTACTCGGGAGTGTCCGAATGGCAAATCAGGCTACTTCGCAGACTTCCCTCGGGAACACCCATTCGAAGACGGATCAATATGATTTCACATTGTGATAGTCCTGTTCGCTATGATTCCGTCGGAGGACTTAACGGAAAAACTCCTGATTCCAAGTCCCTATGATATGGCAAATGGTTCATATGATGGTCGCTATTTAAAAATTTTCAAGGATTCATGAATGCTTGATTATCTAAGTTTAAGAAGTCTTTTATCTGTACACGGGACGTCAAGTCGAAAGATCTTTTTGACGAGTGCAATGGTTGCTAGTTGCAGTGCCGGTGTTACCTTTAAGCCTGATGATGGTTTACTTCCGGCCTTTAAAAGGAATAGCAAGATCCGTGAGATGATTGAAATCGACTGCGAAACGGCGGTTTCAAGCTCCAAGATTCTCAAACAAAATTTGCCGAAAGGAGTCCGAGTTGGAGGCGTCTATGACTCCAGCAGCAGATCCACTCGTGGTTTTTTACTCGAGGGTCGACCGAACGAAGTGGGGGACTATTCGTTCAGAGTTGAGGTCGGGTGTGCCGGATCTAGGCGCAAAGACGAAAAAACTTATAATTTTTCAGTGCAACCTTGACTAGGTTTTATATCAGTCGGTTGTGCAGTGGGGTCCAAAGCATACTTGGCTCATCTCTTCTATACATGTTGGCTTATATTTGAATTTTTGGAATTCGAATTGAAAAACGAGTAGTGGTGATTACCTAAAGTGGTTGATTCCAATCTGCATATCGTGCTTGACTGGGCTTTCAAATGTATTCTTTGGATAGAATGTTTGACAAACCTACTTATTTTTACCTAGTATTTGGGTACTTAGATCTACCGCAGTGGTAGGATTATTGGATACTTTTTATTGGAAAGATTTGAAATTGGACTTAAAGAAAATTCCTTTTACCAAGCCCGTCCATTTTGAATCTGCAGAGCAATATTTTCTTGATGTTGTTAAGTCTGGTCATACCCATGGCGACGGTGACATGAGTAAATATTGTGAGAAACTCCTTGAGCGCAAAACTGGTTGCCGTCGGGCACTCCTGACGACAAGTGGGACAGACGCTTTAGAAATGTGTGCGATCCTTGCAGATATTGGACCAGGGGACGAAGTGATAATGCCGTCCTTTACATTTGTGAGCACCGCCACGGCAGTGGTTGCCGCAGGTGGTACTCCTGTATTTGTGGATGTTTGTCTAAAATCTCTTTGTATAGATCCCGAGCAGGTTGAGAAAGCAATAACTACAAAAACGAAGGCAATTTTTCCCGTTCATTATGCGGGCTTTTGTTTCAAGATGGAGATGTTGTTAGAGATTGCTGCTCGGCGATCCGTCCTATTGATTGAAGATGCCGCCCATTGTGCCGGCTCTTTCTATAAATCAAAACATCTGGGTACCTTTGGTGATTTGGGGATCCTTAGTTTTCACCAAACAAAGAATATTTCATGCGGAGAAGGAGGAGCACTGTTGGTTAACAACGAGGCTCTGATTGACCGCGCAGAAGTCATACGTGAAAAAGGAACAAATAGACGGACATTTCTCAGAGGTGAAGTCGCGAAATACACTTGGGTGGATAAGGGGTCCTCATTTTTGCCTAATGAATTTACCGCAGCAGTATTAAGGTCGCAGCTTGAGAACATAGATGAGATAAACGGAAAAAGACTGGCTCTCTTCGAAAGGTATTTGAGCAGAACAATGGTCTATTGGGCTGCCTCATATTCCCACAGATTGTCCTGGAAATGGTCATAAATTCTTTTTGATGTTGAAGTCGCCTGACGTAAGAGAAAGGCTCAAAATATTTCTCAATCAACGTGGGATTCAAGCAGTATCCCATTATGAGCCCCTACACTCATCCGTAGCTGGGGTAAAGTATGGCCGGGTCAGCGGTGCGTTAACGAACACTGACACCGTAGCAAGCTGTATATTAAGATTGCCCTTGTTTGCAGACTTGGGTGTGAATGATCAAGATAGGATCATCGAATGTGTTTTTGATTTCTTTAAGACTGAGAATCTTTGATACAAAGCAGTGTTCAAAACTCTTTTTGCAACTGTATTTTATATTTGATTTAGGTGTTGGAAGGGATTAAATCCATAGAATCGAATCAAAATTACAGCTATATAGGAGCGCCAATCGATGAGTGCCAACCAAAATGTAGAGAATGAACCTATACAATCGCAAAAACCTGTTGATGGAGATGACGCTTCACCTTTTGATTTTGCTAAGAAGTTGTCGCCCGAGTCCATATCAGAAATGGAAAAAGTGTTTGGCGAAAAAGTGAAACAACTTGGTCAATTAGTTCGAAAACACCCTGTGGAAGCAATGGCCATTGGCTTCGGCGTTGGTTGCCTTGTTGGTCTTTTAGTGTCTAGGCGGCGATAATCATGAGTTTAGAAAAAAGTCCCCTTGAAGAACGGCAAAGTTTAGCAAATTTAGCTGTTGATATCGTGCGTGATGCGCAAAGATTGTTTGAGCAACAGGTTGCCCTTACAAAACGTCAGCTTTTTGAAGACTGGACTCGTGCTCGACCAGTTGCCCTATGGATTGCCTTAGGATTTGTCGCTTTGTGTGTCGTAAGCATTTTGTCAGCTTGTACAATTGTTTTTCTATTAAATAAACTGTCCGGAATTGATCTGTGGATTTGCTTTGCTATTGTCGATCTTGCGCTTTTATTGGTTGCTGCGTTGAGCTTTCTGATCGCGCGTTCCAAGTTGAAGGGAGTGAGCGTCATCAATGGATAAGAATACCGAGCAATTGAAGGCGGAGTTAGAACAAACCAAGGCTGATTTAAGAGAAAAGGCTGCGGAGTTTGAATCTCGTTTGCGGGAAGATGTTTCGAGTGCAAAGGAAAGTGTTGAGGGTGCCATTCAAAATGTGCAAACTGTCGCCGCAGGTCTTTCATTTAAGAAGCTTGTTCAAAAAAGACCGCTTCTTATGCTAGGTGGGTCCGTGATGACTGGCATTGTTGCCGGTAGAATGTTAGCCCCGCGCGATCGAGAGACCTATATTGGCTCCGGTTACTCAGAAAAAAGTCCTTCAATTTCTCAGCGAGTTCATGACCGGTTTCCTGATGAAGTTCGCATATTGAAGACTATGGCTTACGGCTATTTGCTGAATATGGTCACTGAAAAGGCAAAAAGTGTCTTTCCAGATTCAGTTGAGAAGATCAGTGATATTGAACAGCGTATCAAGACTAACATCAGCGGACCAACTAAATAGCTCGTCAGATAGGTGATACATTAATCTGCTGCAGGCTTTTGAGGTGTTTGTGGTTTCAATCTAGAGACAACGGAAAAATTATTGGATTCCAATTTCTCTCGACTATCGGATGCAGTAATGATCCGAGCCTGGAAGCCCTCGAGGCACTTTTTAACTTACAGTATGGGCTTGCCATTCACCAATGGAAGTTATCAATTCTATTGCGATGGATTCTCGGCTTGAAAGACAACAATCGGATACCAATTGTTTTACACTGCTACAATCGACGATCGTACAGATAAAGCCCGGAGTCTAAATCAAATGAAAATGTAATTGAATTACTTAGCAATTTTGGCGTCTTAGTCCTAATTTTCCTTGCCAAATTGTGAAGGTTCGATTTGAAGCACAGGTCGTCTATTGCCATTACACCATATTTTTACTCAAGAATTTTTTAGGTTTAGCCGATTTATTGGTGTATATGGAGGTATGAATGATCATTCGCCTTTCGCTTCGAGTCATCATCATTGCAAGTGGGATCGTTAGTCTGTTGGCAGATAGTCCATCTCGGTCCGGCAGTAATGCTCCAAGAGAGCCTAAGATTGCCTCGCAATCCGCACCAAATGGATGCCAGCCTTCTATTATTTACGATACGATTATTGATGAAAGGGATTTTAATTGCGGTGAATATTTTTATCTAGGCCTTCCACGAGAAGGATCTGCTAGGTCTTGGGATATAGCGGTGTTTGTAGCTAAACTAGAATCATTTGCGACCAATTTAAATAGCAACGTGATTTTGAATGCTTCAACAATAAATGGTGTAGCCGATTTCACCCAAGTATCTTGGAATCTACCGATCGCCAAAAAGGGTTCGCAAAAATCTGGATTCTTAGTTATCAAGAAACCAGTACCATCAGTGCTGGAATTTCGATGGAAATCAAGCGATCGGGGTATTGCCGAAAAAATAGACCTTCAAATTCCTCCTAAAGAACTCCATAACTCTGAAAGCAAATTTTCTGCAATTGATATTAGGGTCTTGAGGCAAAAGGGAGACAACGAATTATATACATTTGTCGGAATTGCATTTAATAAAGAGATCGATCAATCAAAATTTAAACCTGGTTTTGTCGCATCAAGCTTATTAAACAAAATCCCTCTCGTTCAGAATTGGCAAATCATAGGCAATATGGTTTTTGGCGCATTTCAGGGAAATGATACTGACACCGTGATAGAGGTCAAAAACATCGTCAGCAATGATGGAGAAGCCGTTGATTTGAATTCTTTTGAAGATTTCAACGGACTGCCTTTTGAAATTGAAGCAGTACCATGAAGTACGCTTCAAAATTGATTTCGGCTTTTGAGATTTGGATTTCAACGTCTTGGCTGATGTTTCACTGGACAACAATTATAATGATTCTTCTGCAATTTGCGAATAATCACTTCTTCAAACCAGCAGCTGTTGGGTCCGATTGGGCTATCGTCACTGGCAAGTTAAGTGGGTTGTCTGGAACGTATCTGCAGGTAGCTATTTTTGAAGTTTTTTTGGGTCCATTTTTCAAAAAGCGAATAAATGGACTTTACGCAAGTTGCTTGATCGCTGCCATTATTGCTATTCTATTCGAGACGTCGCCTGTTTTTGTTGAGTTTACGACAAACGTTGTTCAGACCCTTTACAATGTTCTCAAAGCGGGAAAGCACCGCGGCTATGTTATGGATTTAACAGATCTCACGTACTTAATTGCAATAATTCCTGCCTTTTTTATTGGACGACGCCTTCACAAAAATGCTTGTGAGTAAAATAGGAAACATAGGTAGATTTCAACAAAAGTGACCAACAGAAGAGCCTCATTAAACGGAATTACTCAGAGTTAAAATTCACCAAAGTTCTCCAGGCGAAATTATAAATCAGAATATCCTCGATTTTTTTTATCCAAACACAATAGCCGTCAAAGACTGCTGTTATGTTCTCTACTTACAGCTATAGAAAGATCGTCGACATTCTAAACTCGATGGAGCTACCTACTAAGACGCGGAGCGCGCAGTGGCAGTTGACGCCGGTGACGAAAATCCTCAATTCAACAAGGTAAAATCATCGCCGAGAATGCGTACACAAGTGAAACTTTTTATTTCATTTTTTCTGACGCAGACATTTTGAATTCAGTACCGTTCTGACTTGCACATGCGGTTTGTAAAAAATACCCTCAGTTCACTTTATTGACATGAGGATTGCTGGAGATGCTCGATATTATTTATGAACGTGTAGGTTTTACCAGATCGGGGAAGATGATTCCGTATGCTGTGGATCGCAAAGATATTGCAAGTGTGGTCAAACATTTGCGAGATGAAATTTTTTCTAATGATGATCTTCTTGATGCTTTTGCGCTGTATGAATTTCTGGCTTTGCGAGCAAAAAGGCGTGTCGATACTGGTGCTATTTTTGAAGACCATTCCAATGAAGTTCTTTTAGTGATTTCTCCTGAAGATCTTGCAGAATCAAAAATGCGAGCAAGTGTATATAGCGCATTTCAATTGCGAGATTTAGGTAAATCCTTAGCTGCAATTGAATTCATAGATTTTTAAATCTTCGTAACTCATGCTGTACCAAAGTCCGGGATCGGCATCGCCTTCAGCTAATACGAAAAGCCGAGCAGTCTCGACAAGCCGGTTTGCTTTAACTTGGTTTGGCAATATTGACATTATGTGGTACTGAGGATGGGTCTTGCAGTACTGAATGAGTTCGGGAAGTCTTGCGCAGAAAAAGTGCCCAATGAGAGTGTCAGGAACAATACCGCATAGATCAAGATGATCGTTGATTGGTTTTGTTCGATTCTGAAATTCTTTGTGGTCGTAAATAATTTTCATAAAAGCTCAAGTAGAATGAGTTGTTACTCTAGGTATCGGAAAATTTTAGTTAAACCTAAGCAGTCTTATATGAGACGTTTTTAGTTATTAGAATGACGCTTAAGTATCTATAATAATTGGAGATATATAAATTAATAAGTCGGAAGGGAGCTTTTGTGCTTGCCATCTGTATTACTGTGAACAGATCTTGATGCTTACTAGGTTAAACCTGACGATCAATCAATTTCTTATCAGCGTATCAAGACTAACATCCGCGGACCAACTAAATAGCTCGTCAGATAGGTGATACATTAATCTGCTGCAGGCTTTTGAGGTGTTTGTGGTTTCAATCTACAGACGACAGAAAAATTTTTGGATTCCAATCTATTTTTGGCGTCCTCTATAATTGGAAGATTTTGTTTTAAGCCGGGGTTTTTAGCGTAGAAGGACTTAAGCTGTTTTTTTGTTTTTCCTTGAATGCGACTTCTCAGGGAAACCAGAGCCTTTTCAAAATCCTCCACATAGGCCTCTCTAGATTTCGCTTCAATTTCCGGCACGTCGGTTAATATTGAAAGAGTAGGCGTATTTTCTGAATTACTTGGCGTAGGAGTTGACAATTGATTCGGGGGAGTCATTGTCCAAGAAATATAAAGAACTCTCTTTTCTTTATCAAACCATCCCAAAGGCAACTCGTTAAATTTTATATTTGAATTAACGGCCAATTTGAATTCGGAATAAGTCGGAAGCTTCCAGGTATCATTGGCAAATTTTTCCTTTTCGCACATTGATTGGGCTTCTGAGCCGGAAGAAGCATTTCCTAAAAATATGAAATATATTGGTTTGTCTTCTGGATTTTGAAAAAAGAGTGCGTAGACATCTCGGCCACGAAAGCTGACTTTTTGCTGCTTTACTCGATCATATTCTTGGAAAGGCTTTGCTGGATCTAGTGCCGTGGGAAGGTGATCTTCTGAGATCAATTTTTGAGACTCAGAGGATTTGTGCATAGAATTTGGTGTGGAAACATTTAATTTTTCAGAATCTGCTTTGCCGGTCGCTTTAGTGCTTTGATTGACTTTTTGTGGTGTCTCGCATCCGCAAAAAAATAGAATCAAAAGTAAAAGTGTGCGCTTAATATTGGCAATCATGACTTAGACACCTTCTAACCGGCAACCTAATTTTAAGTTAACCTAGTCAAGAAATTCGATTCAAACAAATCAGGTCAAAAATTAACTGACGCTGAAATCTAAAATGCATTTTCATGCGCATCAGATTGTGCCTGAGGTTACAAAGGGATGCAACTGTCTGTAGGTCTATTCCTATTTTTTTTGATTTTCAACCTCACCAAAGGTGATCTACCTGAAATTCAAATATTTTTTGCAACTTTCGTCGGGATCTGGGGCAGATTTTAACAAGGTCTTCAAATGCATTTGAGTCTTAACTGGAAGCGGGCAGAGAGACTTGTACTTAGGACAGGGGTCTTTCCAATCAATACGATGAAAAATCTTGCGTGGCAGACCCTCTGGGTCAGGAACAAATTTTCTAAGAAATATCTGATCAATGACTGTTGATAGACTTCGATGCTTGCTGTCTTTAAGTTGAAAGTCTGACTCAGCCTTCTCCTTGAGGTTTTCAGCCGATTCAACCTGTTCGTGTAGAAGTCGTTCTTGTGCGACGAGTTCGTCCTGTCTTTGGGCCATCGACGACTTAAAAGGCGCAGTTTTCATAAGATTTTGATGTTGTTGAAGGCTCTTATCCGTCTGATCCAATTGCGGTTTCAATTTCAGTAGTGCCTTGCTCGATAGTTGTGCAACCTCTTGGGCACGAATGGAGTCATTGTATAGCTCGGCATAAAAGCCGCTAATATTTTTTCGGCATCGCCCCCTCAAATGGTCCTCATCAGGCAATTCCTCGGCGGAATGCGCAACAGTTGAGCATATGAACAAATAAAACGAAAGGAGCTGATATTTTTTAGGCAATTGGTACCTCGGGTAAGTTCGCTTGAGAAATATACAACATAATCGCAAAAATGTGCTGCATAATCTTTAAAATCCACATTGCCTAACAGCATGGAAGTGCGCGAGTATGTGGCAGAAACTCAACCTGAGCTCAGTTGCCTTTAAGGTACTTTGCCTGGATCATTTATGTAACGTGACGCGATTTCACTGCACCTTGTGCTTTTCATAGTTTTGAATGAGGAACTTGATATGAATTCAAAAGAAAATTTCTTTCTCGATAATGCCGAACTACAATTTTTTGTGGACAAGCGAGTTGACTATCAAACGTTTTTTAGCTTGATGTCAGCAGAGCAGAAGGAAAGCCTAGGCGTCAATTCCGTCGATGAGTATGTAAAGACACTAAGGGAGTTGATTGGGCAGATGGGCGAGATTGCAGGTACAGAAATTGCTCCCAATCAGCGTTTGGCTGCTACTGAAGATGTTTTGCTCAAAGACGGCGAGGTTGTCTTTAGTGATACGATGCAAAGAAATATGAAAGTCCTGGTCGATGTCGGAATACCAGCTTTGGGAATTGATCATACTTATGGGGGGCTACCGACACCTCTCATTACCGAGCTTCAAATTGTTGAGATGCTATATCGCGCCTGTCCATCCACTTTTTTAAATATTACTTGGTTTTCACCGATTGCAAGGGTGATCGAAGAGTTCGGCTCGAAAGAACAAAAGCAACGGGTGCTACCTCGGATTGCTTCTGGTGAATGGGATGGAAACATGGCTCTTACAGAGCCGGGTGCAGGCAGCGATTTAGGGGCAATCCAAACATATGGTGAATTACAGTCCGATGGGCGTTACAAGCTTTTTGGTGCAAAGCGATTTATTACAAACGGCTGTGGCATGGTTTCACTTGTATTAGGAAAGAATTCAAAAGGCGCTCCAGGGCTCAGTAATTTAAATCTCTATATGTGCTTTCGAAAAGATCA
>JAPLFV010000305.1:13792-23207 GCA_026390495.1 Pseudomonadota bacterium
AAAAGATCAGTCGGGAAAACGAAATTATGAAGTGACTAAGATCGAAGAGAAAGTAGGCTTGCATGGATCCGCTACCTGTGAAGTTCTCTATAATGGTAGTGATGCAGAGTTGATCGGAGAGGTTGGAAAAGGATTTGATTACATGCTTCATTTGATGAATGAAGCGCGTCTGGGGGTTGCATTTCAAGGGCTAGGAATCATGGAAGCTGTGCTGAGAATTGCAAAGCAATATTCCTTGGAAAGAGAGACGTGGGGCAAGCCGATTGCCCACCACGAAATGATTTGCGAAAAATTATTAGATTTGGAGGTGTCAACTTGCGGCTTAAGAAGTTTATGTTTTCAAGCTGCAAATGCTTTATCGATCAGTCAGATGGCGATCCATCGCCTTAGAGATCAAGATTCGCAATCAATGAACGATGAAGAAAGAACGAGGCTCACCGATCTTCACAAAAAATATACCAGACGTCTGCGTCGATGGACCCCATTGGTTAAGTATTTTGCCGGTGAAAAGGCATTTTTTAATGCGCGTGAATGTATGCAGTTACACGGAGGATATGGATTTACTAAGGAGTATTTACCTGAGTGGTGGCTGAGAGAAAGTCTGATTATTCCTGTATATGAGGGAACGTCCCAGATTCAGTCATTGATGTGTCTCAAAGATAGTATGAAAGAGGTTATCCGAAAGCCAACCTCCTTTATAGAGTCGTCTTTAGGACTTAAAGTACAAAATATGCGTGAAAAAAATCCATTGAAACGTAAGTTGATTTTCCTAAGGCAGCACTACAATTCTTCACTTATGGTCATTATTTTTCGTTTGCTGAAAGAGAATGTGCGCAGTGGTCTCAGTCAAGTGGATCCCTCAGATATCAGAAAAGTCTTGAAGATTTTAACGCGCGAACTCGTGAAGTTTGAAAATTTGCGTCCAGCACTCCTCCATGCAGAGAGAATTACAGAATTGAAACTAATGGTGAATGTCGGTGAGTCTTTGATTAGAGATGTTAAAACCGACCCTACTCGAGAATGGATTGCAGAACGTTGGATGAATAAATCGTTGGCTAAAGCAGCGATGATCAAATCCGAGATTGATATGGACGATCCTGTCTTAGCTGCTCGATTGGCAGCTATTCCAGTGATCCCGATGACATGAACATTGCCTTGGAGTTTGTTCGAGGCACAAGTCTATGCCTATTGGTTGTTGCGTCTCTGATTGTAAACAATAGGCCCCAGAGCAAGAAATTTTTTATCGAGTTCCAATTGCTTTAAATCATTCGCACTCTTCTCAGAGTCTGGTATTGAAACAATGTGATTTAGCCTTCTAAGTCGCATGCCGTATTCGGTAGCCATGTTAAGCATTTCTTGCATTTCGTCTGTCGTCCATGGCTTTTCAATATAGTCGAACGCTCCCAATCGAAGTGCGGAAGTGGTGTTTTTTTTCTCCGCTCCGGCCGCGGTTATAAAGACAACTGGGGTATCGACTTGTTTGGAACGAATTTTGGATAGAAAATCAAAACCACTCATTTCAGGCATGTTGATATCACTTAAAATTGTGTCAAAGGACTGTTCGGCACAGATGTCTATCGCATGGTTTGCGCTCGTTGTCGCGATAACTTTATAGCCTAAGTCTTGAATCAACTCGGTCATGGCCTCTACAATATCAGGCTCGTCGTCCAAAACTAATACTTTGCGCGGGTCTTCTTTAAATTCTGCCATGGACAGGTTTCCTTATTTTACGAAAAATGCGAACTCGTCAAATGCCTCGAAGGCAAATATGAACCGATCGCGAAACAGGACATCGATACACTCTTATTCTAGGGTCATTATACGGCTAAAAAACTTTCAACTAAATGGTAAAAAACACCCATAATGCGTTTCATCAGTTGTTTAGGGGCGGACAAAGGAGTCAATAATTGAATAAGATCCGGTAGATCCGTGAATGATCTCGCCAGAAACTGGTTAGACAGAATCATGTCAAAACTGAGGTGCTGCCGCTTTAGGTATGAACCCAAAGTGACCCTAAATTTTGGGATTAAAATATTTTGCGACGTCAGGTGTTTCTACGCCAGACATTAACTGAGCTAAAAGTTTTGCACTTCCATGAGCCCAACTAAAACCGTGGCCGGTGTAACCTGCACATGTAAATATACGAGGACTCGTGGTGGGGCCAATGTAGGGAAATCCTGTTTTACTTGCCGCCATAATTCCCGACCAGCTGTATTCCCATTCGATCTTTTCGTCAATCTCGTAATGATCCTCAACAAATCGCATTAATCCAGTCTCGACTGTGGGATTCGGCAAAATATTGTAAGTGCCAATCTCACCTCCCGGGGTATTGTTTCGCCAACCTCCAATGATCAATCGATTGTCCTGTGAGGCCAGCGCGTATTCATAGCCGTGGTCAAAGCTATGGGGAATTGTGCACTTGATCGTATTTTTTAGTGGTTTTGAAGCAATAATTTGGCCTTTAAAAGGATCGATAAGTCGTTTTTCAAGGAAAAATCGCGAAAGCAGGGGGGAATAGGCATTTGCGGCGATCACAACGGCATCAAATTTATGTTTTCCTTTTTGAGATACGATCGTCACCGACTCGCCATTGTTACTTTCTTCTACCTCACTCACTCTAATATTAGAATGATAGTGAACATTTCTTTTTAGGCACTCTTGAATCAGGCCGTTTCGAAATTTGACTGGATGGGCCTGTGCACTGCCCGGTTCGAATCGACCACCGAATACATTTTTAAATCCAAAAGCGCTTAGCTGATTTTGATTCATATAGGTGCTTTCAAATCCCATAGAATTTAAAAGAGAAATGGATTGATGAATCTCTTGCTCTTCGACTTTATCGATCGCCATAACTAGATATCCATCTTGCCGATAGTCAGCTGGAATCTTTAAACGCCGAATCGTGTCTCTCACCTCATGACATATGTCGATTGAAAATTGCCAAATTTCTTTGGCGGTTTTTTCGCCATGCAATGCAGTTAGAGCAAACATACTCTCAACGGTTCCATATAAAATATGGCCACAGTTTCTATAAGTGGCAGCTCGCTCACTTTCATAGTCAAGTATTGTAACATCGTCAAAGCCGTATTCAGTTAGCCAGTAAGCGGCACTCGCTCCAGTTAAACCTGATCCAATGACGGCGATGGATCCGTCGCGAGGAGTTTCAGTTTTGCCCACTATGGGAGGCACTTCCATCCAGTAGGATTTGGTCACATCAGTCATAGAAATCTCACTTTTATGGATTAATTTGGCTCTGAAAATCGAAGAAAACGATATAGTTAAGTTACTGAAATAGCAAGATTTAAGGTATGTAGTAAAATTTTTATTAAAGAATGATCTCAATATTGCCGATATAGATGGAAACGTGCGTCCATATTGAGACCTTAGAGGTGTAACGTGAAAATCAATTTAGCTTTGGTAGGTATGTTGTCATTTACTGTATTAATACAGGCATGCAAAACAAGTGATTTCACAGGCAGTGCAAAGCGTGAGGCAGAACTTCCACCTCAGGAAGTTAAAAGTTTTAAACAGCTACTTCGAGAATCACGCACCGTATCTGCGAAACAAGGTAAAAAAGGTGCAACTTCAAACGAATCATATGCTGTGACCGCAAAAGGTGTTTTGGATCTGTTAATCGTTGTCGATAATAGTGGTTCGATGGCGCAGGAACAATCAAATTTAGCAGATAGAATGACACCCTTGCTAAGTGCAGTAAAGGACTCTGATTGGCAGATTGCAATTACGACAACGGATCCTAAAAATAACTGTGTGACCTCTCTGATTCAAAAGGGGGACTGGTTTGTTGAGACTCGTTTTAAAAACGCGATCAATGCAGGAACAGATGGAACAGGAATAGAAAGACACTTTTTGCGTGCGGTTGAGGGTCTGCAAAGCACTTGTTTGTTTGGGCCTGGTAAATGGGTTCGAAAGAACTCAACGCTAGCGGTTTTGTTTCTCACTGATGAAGACAACTGTTTTGTAGGGTCCGGTGGGCAAGGCTATGCTTGCTCTGGCGCGCCTGATTTGAGTCCTAATTATTTGATCGACTATCTTTCATCGATCAGAAAGATTGGAACTGAAGCGCGAGTTTATGGGCTTTATTGGGGCCCCAATTCACAGTGTTCTACTGCCCTAAAATCTGCAGATGAGATTTCAAAAGTTGTTGCTGCCACCAGTGGTACTTGGGGATCAATTTGCGACAACGATTATTCTACGACCTTGTCAAAGATATCTTCAGATGTAGCAAAAATTTTGAAAGCGGACTTTAGTTTGAAGTCGATACCTGATGCAGGGACATTGAAAGTCAATGTAAATGGTCAGCTTTGGCCTCATTACAATTTAAATGGAAAGGTCGTGAATTTTACTCAAACCCCGCCTCAAGGGGCAGCCATTACAGTGAGCTATGTTTCAGGTGCTGCAGGTATTGTTGAGTCAAAATTTGCGCTACCGTCGACTCCTGTGCCTGGATCAATTTCGGCCAAGATTAATGGGCAGGCTGCGGCTGGCCAGATTAATTGGGACGATTCATCAAAAAGTGCAGTTTTTGCAACGTTACCAGTAGAAGGTAGCGATATTGAGATTACATACAAGGAAAACACACCACTTTTGACTGTATTTGAAATCGCTCCCAATGCAATGACTGAGCATGTTCAAGTGACTGTGAATGGCGTTGCGCTTAAGACGTCAGAATTTGAGTATAACTCTGTCAAAGGTAGCGTGACACTTAAGGTTGCGCCTGCTGAAGGCGCTAGGATCGATATTGCGTGGCGAGGCGAGAAAAAACAGTCTTAATCCTAAGCGATGTTTTTGCGCATAGGCCGTCAGGTATGCCCTAGAAACCTATATGTGTGATAAGCTGAGAAATATTTTTGAGATCAAGTGGTTTCGGAATGAGGCCTTTGGCCCCTAAGGATTTTGCCTCTGCATCAGTGATCTCTGCAAATCCTGACATGAATGTAAACGGGATAGACTTCCTTTGAGTCTGAATTTCTTTCAAGAGCTCAATTCCGTTTCTTTTCGGCATTTTGAAATCACTCAATATGGCATCAATTTCAAATAAATTTAGTATCTTTAATGCATCCTCAACGGATTGAGCAGTATGTGTTTTGAGGCCTTCTTCTTCAAAGGCAAAGGCAAGTGCCTCTAGCAGTAGTTCTTCGTCATCAACTATGAGCAATGTTTTCAAAAAATTACCCTGCCTTTTTAAGGTTGATGGCCTCATTCAGCTCAACTATAAATTGAGTATTATTGTGGAGATGATTGAGTCTTAAACTGCCTGCATGACTTTCAATGATTCCTTTACTGATGCTTAGACCCAATCCTGTGCCCTCACCAATATCTTTAGTTGTAAAAAATGGTTGAAAAATCTTTTCTTGCATCGAAGTCGGAATTCCGCTTCCTGAATCTGTAAATGCTATCAGAATTTTGCCATTTGTTTTACTAATCGAAATCTCAATCCAAGGCGAATTCATGCCTTTGATGGCCGCAATAGAATTGCTAATAAGATTGACAAATACTTGGCTCAATTGAACGTCTCGACCCATAATGGTCATATCTTCGTTTGGATTTGTTAGCATTTTGAGTTCTATGGAGCTTTTCCTCATGCGCTCGGAACAGAACGCAGACGCCTCTTCAACAACTGTTATGACATTGATCTGCTTTGATTGCTCTAAACTGTCGTCTCGAGAATGTTTGCGAAGACCGTCTACGATGTTTTGTATTCTGACAATTGTGCGACCAATATTTTCGGTGATGCGCTCTGCCTCTTCAAATGTGAGAACACCCGACTTTAATTTCTTGGCAAGCATGAGTGACTGACCAGATATTATGGCTAGAGGATTGTTGATCTCGTGGGCAATGCCTCCAGCGACTTCCCCTAAACTCGCAAGTTTTGCGGCATTGAAGGCGACTGCTTTTTGCTGCTCAAGTTGCTTTTGTAAGGATTTTTCCAATGAAATGTCCTGGGATATACCTAGTAAAAATTTACCTTGAATGGGAACCTTCCACGTTCTAACCAATCTGGGACCGAGTGAAGGGGAATCAACGGACTCTTCGTCCGTATATTGTAGTTGACCGGTTTTCAGCGTCTCCAAGTCCACTCTTTTGAAATGCTCGCACTGTTCTGGTGGAAAGAAATCTCGGTCAGTTTTGCCAATAGCTTGCTTTTTCTGTAAACCAAACAGTGACTCGGCGAAATTATTCCAAGCCACAATTGTCCCGTCGCCATTTTCGTAGTCTTTGCAGAACATGCCTAGAGGCAAATGATCGATGATTTTAGCCAAAAACTCGTTTGCACTATCGCTAGATTTTTTTTGTCTATGCTCAGCTTTCAAATTAAGATTGCGCCTTACATGAGACTGTAGCGCGCAAAAAGATGATCTCAAGCTTTTCCTTCGTTTCATGTCTGTCCTTCCAAGTCTCTAGATCCGATTGCGAAACTTAGCTTTTCATCAATTGGTTGGAAACTTTGCAGCAGTCTGTCTAACAATGCGTATTCGAGATTCCTGAGTCTTTTCGTCAACTTTACAGACTTCTTTAGGGGAGCAGTTTTTGATGTGACCTCTGATTTTATCAAGATTCGGATGTTACTTGTGATTTACAGCTGAATTTTCATGTTACCAATTTTCCCATTAGAAAAATGTGACAAAGATTCCGCGGTATATTCATGGCCTTGTTTCTTTCAATGTTTAAATACCTCAAAGCCGTGATTTTAGGACGGCGAGGAGTTTCTCTGCGGATGATTCATTGATTCCCTTAATTTTCAGCAGTTGGTCAATAGACGCCTTTGCGATATTTTCAAGTGACTGAAACTCAACCAGCAGTTTTGCTCGAATCTTTGGACCGATCCCTGGGATGCTATCGAGAGGCGATGCTTGCGAGATTTTCGAGCGCTTGGCACGATGCTTAGTGATGGCAAAGCGATGAGCTTCGTCGCGAATTGATGTGAAGAGTCTATATGCTGGCGATCCTACAGGGAGCGGAATTGCTAAGGGCTCATTAGGTTTGAACACTCGCTCGAAAGAATGGATCATTTGGTTATGTCCCATTTTCTTGACAGGATCTTTCGCCTTATTGGAGACAAATCTACTTTTAGCCAAACTCACAATATTTAAGGATGTTTCTGGAAACTCTGCTAAGGCTGAAAGCGCAGAATCTAGCTGTCCCTTTCCTCCGTCGATGATAAGGAGGTCAGGCAGATCAATATCCTTGATTCCGCGTATGATGCGTCTCCTCACTACCTCGTATATTGATTTGAAGTCATCAGGGCCTTCAGTGACTGTTTCTATATTGTAGATTCGATAAAGGGATTTCTCTGGTTTACCATTCACAAAACATACGTTGCTCGCCACTATGGCAGTGCCTTGGAGATTTGAGATGTCGATGCATTCGATTCGATTTGGAAGAGAGGTTAATCCTAGGGTGATTCTAACTGCCTCTAGAGCGGAATGAGATCTTTCTACACTTCTTTCATGTTCGGCAAGTTGGTAGTCAATATTCCTGTTAACAATATCTCTTAATGCGTACCAGGGATCTTTAGCAAGAGTATCGACTGAGCATATTGTTATGGCTCTGTCATGATCTCCAGCAATCGCCTGTGAAAGATAGGTCGGATCTGAAATGACTTGGTTGATTGCAATTAATGATGGAACATCTCGATTGTCATAATATTGAAGTAGAAACTGGGTTAGATCCTCGTTTTGAGTCACGCTTAAGGATTCAGGGGCTATCCCTTCATCGAACTCTATGCCCTCATTGTTCAAAATATAGTTTTGATGGCCCATGACTTTCCCATACCTGATCATAAGGACGCTAGCATAGACCTTGTTTTTCACGTATTTCCAACCAATCACATCCGCATCAATGGTTGGATCGAGCATCATTGCCTGCTTTTCTTTGAGCTGACCGATAGCCTTCAGTTGATCTCGAAATTGTGCGGCAAGCTCAAATTGTTGCAAATTGGAGGCATTTTGCATTTTCTTAGAAATTTTTTCCATGACCTCGATGTTTTTTCCGGAAATCAGATCGATGGCATCTCGAAGCATGGAATGATAGGTCTGTTTTTCAATGGGGTTGACACAAGGTCCAAGGCACATTTTCATATGAAAATAGGTACAAACCCGTTTCGCATGTTTAAACTCCCACGGAGTGCATCTAATCAACGGGAATACTTTGTTGACAGCGTCTAGACCTTGTCGGAGTGAGCCTGAAGCGCTGAATGGGCCAAAATATTCAGCTCCATCGTCCGTCCTTCGCCGAACAATATCAAGTCGGGGCCACTCGTCTCCAAAATGAATTCTTACATAGGGGTATTCTTTGTCATCACGCAGTAGAATATTGAAATGAGGCTGGTGATGTTTAATAAGCGTTCGCTCTAAGAGTAGAGCTTCTACTTCATTGTTGACAATTATAATTTCAAAATCGCAGATAGATTTGACTAGTTTTCGAGTTTTAGGGGAGTGGTCCTTGCTGTCTATGAAATAGCTGCTGACTCGTGATTTTAAATCTTTTGCTTTCCCAACATAAATCACGTTGCTGGAGCTATCTTTCATAGAATAGACTCCAGGTTCACGAGGTAAACCTGCAATTTTTTTTCTAAATGAGCGATCTATCATGGACACGTCAGACTCCAAAGGATTGTGTGACTTCAAAGCTATTCAAAGATCACATCATATTCCATCAAAAACTCTCCTTCAGGTTTGGTTGCAGTTTTTGTAAATGCGCCTTCAGCACATCCTTTCATACGTCGACCCGTTTTCGATTCCAAAACGGAATTTAGCTCAAGCGACCAAACGATCGCCGCGATATTTGCAAGATTTGCCGAGTCAATCTCAAAACTATTTTGTTCCAGTCGATCCGTGCCGATATCAATGCGTGCTGACATGTTTGGTTGCACTGTTGCCCAAGGCATTTGGACTGTAAGTGGAGCGCCTGCCACTGGCGCAACAAGCCAAAGATTTTCGAGATGAGTTGAATCTGCCGGGTTTGTGCAATCAATCTTGTAATTTTTTTGATTGTAGTCATTCGAGTTCGTTTGCATAAAGGTGGTTGATTGATTGAGTGTGCATGTCCAGTTGAAAGATTTTCCTGAAGACTTTCCTGAGATTTTGACTCCTGGTTGAAGAGTCGACGGTGCAGATGATTGGCATGATTTTAAAGAGGGTGTTCTTAGTGTAGAACTATTTGAATCAGATGATGATGATCCGCAGGAGGTCATTAAATATACTGTGCAACATATTACAAATCGTGATGTGTTTTTGCTGTGCATTTGATTTGGATCCTTTCTGATTTGAGACAATGGATTAAAAAATTTCAAAATGTTATCATCCTGAGCAAAGAGACCGTCTTCCTGAGCAAAGAGACCGTCTTCCTGAGCAAAGCGAAGGATCTCAAACCCAAGAATCCCTGTGGAGTGAGT
>JAPLFV010000102.1 GCA_026390495.1 Pseudomonadota bacterium
GTGTATTCATTTTTTCCTAATTTCTCCAAGTATTTTTTTAAATTTATTGCTGTTATGTATCCGGCACTAAAGGATGCTTCCTCTGGACTGCCGACAAGTAAGCCTTGGCGTGACTGAAGTGCTTCAACAAACATAGCTGCCCGCAATAGATTTTCCGCAGTTCCAAGGTCAAACCAGGCATTTCCACGTGAAACTTTATGAGCATGCAATCTATTTTCTTTCAAATAACCCTTCAGTAAATCAATTATTTCAGTTTCTCCCCGATCTGATGGCTGAAGGTTTTTGGCTTTTTCTACAGCAGTTACATCGAAAAAATAGATGCCAGGAATAGCCCATTTTGATAGACCATCCTGCGGCTTTTCAACAAGTGTTTGGATTGTTTCTTCATTCTCCGCAAAAACTGCAACACCATACGCGCTTGGATCTTTAACCCGATACGTGAATATGTGAGCACCTGAGGTTGATTTTATATCTCTTAAGCGAGCACCAAACTCTGGGCCGTGGAAAAGATTATCACCTAATATAAACCAAAAACTCTCATTTCCTAAGAATTTTTCCGCCAACGCAATACCTTGTGGAATCCCACCTGGAGTTTCCTGAATGGCATACGAAATAGCTATACCGAACTGTTTACCATCAGAAAGAAGTGTTTTAAATCTTTCTACTTCATGAGGCGTGGTTACAACTAGAACTTCTTTCACACCTGCATGAATCAGTGTTGATAGCGGATAGTAGATCATTGGTTTATCAAATGCTGGAAGTAATTGTTTACCAACTACAAGAGTGCAGGGACGGAGTCGGGTACCTTCTCCACCAGCTAAAATAACACCCTTCACTTCTTTACCTGTTTCTGACTAATTTTAATCCACTCTGGATTGCTACGGTACCAATCAATTGTCTCACCTATCGCACTTTCAAAGTCATACTTTGGTTTCCATCCAAATTCAGAGCGAATTCGTTCGTCATTAACTGAATACCTAAAATCATGTCCTAATCTATCCGTCACAAACTCGATATTAGCATGCTCCTTGTTTGTGGTTTTCGAAATGATTTCGGCAATGTTCAGGTTACTAAATTCTTTACCACCGATATTATAAATATAATGATTTGATTTTTCTGCCATAGCTAGATTATAAATTGCCTGACAGTGATCAAAAACATGAACCCACTCGCGACGGTTTGAACCATCGCCGTAAATTGGTATTTGATTTCCATTAAAAATCGATGTTATCGCTAATGGGATAAATTTCTCTACACTTTGTCGAGGTCCGAAATTATTTGCACACCGCGTGACGATTACTTTTACACCATACGTATTTCTATATGCATTACACATCATTTCAGCAGAAGCCTTAGATGCTGAATAGGGACTTCTGGGGTCAAGGTTGCTTTGTTCATCCCATGATCCAGTATCTAGTGATCCATATACTTCATCGGTAGAAATTTGAATCATACTTTTAGCGCCACCATTTCGGAGCAACTCAAGTAAGTTCATTGTTCCTTTGATATTTGATTCAATAAAGGGCATACTGTTCTTTATTGACCTATCTACATGTGATTCAGCTGCAAAGTTCACAATACAATCAACCAAACCAAACTTTTCAACACATTCGTTTAGACTAATTGCGTCAGCAATATCAATCTTTCGGAAATTAGCTTGGTTTTGGACCTCTTGGCTCAAATTAAGTGGATTTGCCGCATACGTCATTTTGTCGATGAGTAAAATTTCATGCTCGTTTTCTAAGAGTAACTCTACGAAGTGGGAGCCAATAAAGCCCATACCGCCAGTTACGATAAACCTCATTCGGTAAGGATAGAGCAAGTATTGCTCAGGTATCATCGTGCTATGGAGTTAGACCTCAGAAAGCTAAAAGAACCAATTATTACCGATTCTGGCACGCTCGGTATATTGGATTCGCCCGAATTGCCTTTCCAGCCTAAACGTTTGTATTGGATTCATTCAGTTCCTGTCGGGTTCACACGGGGTAATCATGCTCATAAGAAGTTACAACAGTTTTTCTTGCTAATTAAGGGCAGTATGGGAATCGAATTATCTGACGGGCACGAAACTAAAAATATAGTGATGCATGAAAATAGGGAGATTTTGGTTGTATCGCCAGGATATTGGAGAAAATTATTTAATTTTTCATTTGATGCAATAGTCGTTGTTGGCGCTGATGCAATTTATGACCCTCAAGATTACATTCACGATTGGGAAGAATTCTTGAATTGGAAAAAGGCTACCCGTGAAAATTGAAATCCCTTATTTTTCATTTAAAAAAGCTCCAAAAACCCTAAAAGAAGAATGGAAGGAGGCAATTTCACACGTAATTGAACAAGGACAATTTATTGGTGGAGAAACAGTGGAGTTATTTGAAAGTGAATGGGCAAAATCAGTTGGGACTTCGCATGCGGTAGGTGTTGGCAATGGTTTAGATGGGTTAGCAATAGCACTACGTGTATTAGGGATTGGTGAAGGAAAAACCGTTGCAGTCCCAGCCCATACTTTTATTGCATCTTGGCTAGCAATCAAGTTAACTGGTGCAGAACCTATCGGGGTTGATGTCGACGAAAATGGCTTATTGGATCTTGAAAAATTATTTTTGCTAAACGAAATTCCAGATGCTGTTATGCCTGTCCACTTGCACGGTGCAATGGTAGATATGCCTAGATTGTCGAAATGGGCAAAACAAAAAGGAGTGAAGATAGTTGAAGATGCATCACAGGCTCATTTTGCGAGCGTTGAATCTAAATATGCAGGCGCCTGGAGTGATGCAGGTGTTTTTTCACTTTACCCTTCAAAGAATTTCGGTGCGATTGGTGATGCTGGCATAATTAATTTTCACAATCAAGAATACGCAAATTTTGCAAAATCAATTCGTAGCTACGGTAGTGAAATAAGTAATAAATATTTTCATAAAATACCTGGGGTAAATAGCAGACTAGATTCGGTACAAGCAGCAGTACTAAGCGTAAATCTTAAGTATCTTTCGGATTGGAATAGGCATAGAATTAAATTAGGAAAGATTTATAGTGAAAAACTGAACCCAAATTTCAATATTCTACAATCAGAAGCCTTAAATTCTGTACGCCACCATTTTCCAATACTCGTTAATGATCCGACAAAGGTTTGCAACTACCTACTAGAGAACGGAATTGGCACAGATCGACACTACCCGGAAATTGCGGCAAACACGTATTATAAATTTTATAATAAGGAACCAAGTATCTTTAAAAATGCTAAAAATATTACTGAACGTGTGATCAGTTTACCAATATCTCAATGGCATTCAACTTCGGAAATAGAAATTGTCTGTGAAATCCTAAATGAAGGATTAGATTCTGGAAAAATTAAATAATGAAGATTGTCCAATTAGCTACATCCTTAAGTGGTGGGGCGGGCATTGCAGCTTTGCGGATGAGTAACGCATTGAACGGCGTAGGTGAAGATTCGATGATCATAAGTCGGGACGGAATTTTAACAACTGGTAATTCGGATGTGATTTCAACAAAAAAAAAAAAAAAAAAAA
>JAPLFV010000236.1:0-10456 GCA_026390495.1 Pseudomonadota bacterium
ATGATTGGGAGTCCATTAATGTATTGTTGAAAATGCCTTAGAGATTGTAGCATTCCAAATCCCATTTCTTTAAATGTTTTACTAAACGTCTAGTAAAGCAAGCTATTATGAATTTAGCTCAAACTTTAGAATTGTTTTTCCTGCTAAAGATCTTGCGCGAATATTTTCATTGTGCCACATGATGTAGATCATCATGTGGTGCTTCAAATTCTCCTTCTTTTTAGTGGTACACCAGGTTTTTCGAATGAGTCTGCTGACGTTCGCTCTATACATTGCGGCAGTATGATTGAAAGAAAACATTGGGTCAAATCGGCCTCGTTTTAATTCTCCTTGCCCAGCTGATCGTGGCTTTCGTCCCTTAACTGTAATGTGTTTAGATTTTGGAATGCATTTTTGAATGACCTTTGGGTACATGCGATGCTTGTCTGTCAGAATTGTCACAAGCGTTATACAAGATGACTTTGTTGATTCTAAGGTAGAATACCAAGCCTCATTCCGTTCATCAGTGCGTCTACCGTACTTCTTTATTGAATGGGCTGCCAACGGGCCTTTTGCAGGCATTCCTGCGACGTCAAATGAAAGTATTTCTCGAGTATTTGCGTCCACAGCGATGGGCATTGATAGTGGTTTGAGTTTGGAGTGTTCAAAGGACTCCATGTCATCAAACTGTACAAAATTGGATGGGCGTCTATGCTTAAGAAATTCTTTGTGATGGATGTGCGCAACTTTTGAGAAGTACAATAATCTTTTAGCGATGGTGTTTTTTGAGAGTCCTGTCTCAAGTGATATTCTGCGCATAGAAACATTGGAGTTAAATGCCCAAAATATTCTGATATTCAGCATGCGTTTCTGCTGTCTATAGTCAAGCGTTCCAGTTGCATCAGAGAAGCGCTTTGAACACACTAGACATCGATATCTTTGAACACGGACGAGACCTTCCTTTCGAGTAAATGAACCAGCTTTTACAATGCACCTACCTACTTGGTTTGGGGTACAATGGCATTTTTGACCTGGTACGAAGTAATTTTTCATGAACAGCTTTTAGACTGCGAATAGGTATGTCCGCGAGTTACAAATTGCAATTTGCTGGCTATGACCAGGCAATTGAGTCAGTTTGTAAAAGTTATGTACGACCCCCTCCCTAAAATCTAGATTTCCGATAGATTAAAGGAATTCATGGAGGTCTACAATGATGACAGCGCTTACCGTCTTTCTATTTACCTATTTTTTAAACATTACACTTATTACGGTTTTGTATCATCGAGGCTTGGCTCATGGAGCTGTAAAATTGACTCGATTTGGAAGATTTTTAGCTAAGGACGTGGCTGTCTGGTTGACTGGAATTGATCCTAAAGGTTGGGTTTGTATGCATCGTCTGCATCACAATCACTCCGATTCAGCTCTTGATCCTCATAGTCCGGTTAATTCGAGTATTGTGGGAGTTTTTTTCGACCAGCACAGATCGTTTTCAAGAGTATTGAGCGGTTTGATTCGCAAAAAGAAAGAATTTACTGAGGTGGTTTCCGATATAGACTTTGATGTTCATTGGTTAAATGCCAATAAATTATGGTGGCTTCCTTTAGCTTTGCATTCTGTAATTGGCGTCGTTTTAGGAATGACTACTTCCAATTATCTTCTGGGTTTTGGATACGTTGCAGGAATGTCGTCACATCCTGTGCAGGGTTGGCTTGTAAATTCATTCGGGCATGCCAAAGGTTATCAAAATTTTGATCTGGGTGATCACTCTCGAAACAATACCTTGGTTGCTTGGGCAGTAGTTGGCGAAGGTTATCAGAATAATCACCATAAATATCCAGCTTCTGCAAAATTTTCAGTGAAATGGTATGAGGTTGATGTCGGCTATTTTTTGGTTCATGTGTTAGATTTGGTTGGTGTCGTAGAATATAATCCAAAATTAAAACCTGCCTCGTTAGAAACCAATTAGGGCGCGAAGGCGCTTGCCTTTTGCTAAGATTTTTTTGATGCCCGCAGAGAGTCTAGTTGGGGATGTATTGTTGAAGTTATGTTTTGGGTGATGAGTCGTTACAATTACCTAGATTTTTGATTCCGACATTCGTTGTACCATGCTTTTGATCTCAAAAAATTATTGGCTATTTTGCATAACCACGTACCACTCCAATTGGGCGGTCGCTGTGGCCTTCTATTACGATGTCTAGATTCTGAGAAGTGATGAGGTTTAATGCCTCTTTTGCAGAATTTATATGGCTCATTTCTGAGATTATAGTGATTGGGCAGCCGCTAATAATGAGATCAGAGTCTCTGAATTTGTAGTAGCTCAAATGATCCCTATCTAAATTCAAGATCATGGGATGATTTGGCAAATTTGCTGCTAGTTGTGCGGCCGTGAACCATCGGACTCCTGCTATAAAATCCACTGTTGGGCAAGATGGCGAATTGGAAATCAACTCATTTGTATTCTTAGAGAAAGCCAAATCAAGAAATTGGCGATCTCTTTCCGCAGCATTCCAAATAGTCATTTCACCCAAGCCACCAGGTTGATTATTCAAAAGGGAAATCAATTTGTCGCGGCTGAATTCGATGCTGAGAACAAGTGGGAAGATAATGCAGACTAAGATACTGTAAGCAAGGCCAAATTTAGTTGGAATTGACCTAGAATTAGAGAAAGCACGTTGAATTTTTTGCATGATAAAGTTGAACTTGTGGAACACTATTTTGAGGTAAAATATTGGATTCCAGTTTGAATTTGCCGCCAAGTTCATTTTCGATATTAGATCTGAAGTGTTGTTTTCCCCAATCTTGAAAATCATCAGTGGTGAAAGCACCCAAAATGCCGGTATGGTCCAATGTGGAAGGGTTTGAGATGAGAATGAAAATATTTTTAAAATAACTAAAAGAGGCAGAGATGCTGCCAGTAGTAGATTACTGGAGCCATTATTTTTTCTCAGACCCACTAGAATCATGTAAATTCCGATTGCACCAATTGGTCCTAAAAATAAGATTTCTCCTATTAAAGTTTGGACAGCAGGAAGAACCCTCAGCCCATCTCCCGTGACCCCCCGTTGACCCTGAAACAAAAAGCTAACCCATTGATGTTGTGCATTCCAGATAAATACTGGTGATACAGTAGCTAGACCTGCGACCAACAATGATATCCAAAATACGAGGTCTGATTTCAATGAATATCGACGATGAACCAGCAAAAA
Organism: Pseudomonadota bacterium; assembly: GCA_026390495.1. GTDB lineage: Bacteria > Bdellovibrionota_B > Oligoflexia > Oligoflexales > RGVZ01 > CAMDKS01. Next base: position 3,186 of record JAPLFV010000236.1, read on the forward strand.
AATCAAAGCTCCGCAAGCTATGACAAAGGCGTGATATTTATTTAGTCCCGCCAATCCAAAAACGAGTCCTAACAACAAACCTTGCCTTAAACCAAGGTTGGGAAGCTTTATATAGGATGTCATTAACCAGAGAGCTAACGTAGAAAATAAGATTAGACCAATGTCCGGCATCAGCATCATTCCACCCAAAGAAAACGCGGGAATAGTTTGAGTGATTATATGAAAGGCGCGAGTCTCTTTCGATGTCAGAGTTCTATTCTTGATGTTTTCTGCTATTCCCAAAAGAAAGATACACGACAAAAAATGGAAAATTGGAACTAGCAGTCTTCCAGATAGGTACGTCCAGCTGGCTGGGACTAACATTTGACCTGCTCTGGAAATCCAAGAAACAAAGGGCGGATGATCAAAATAACTCATTTGGAGGTTACGCCCCCAATCCCAATAGTATGCTTCGTCATTTCCAAACGGAATGCTTGCTGCAAAGAAAAATCTCAACAATAATCCGGCTACAAGGATAACGTATACACTGGGGTCACTAAGGACTCTGTCGGTCAATGATTTTGTCGCTAAGAGATCTCTTAAGGTGAAAGCCCAGACTTCCGAAGCCGGCTTCATAACGAAACTTCGTTTCCACATCATAGGATGCGGAATTTGCAGATCCTTAGTATCCATTTCTATTTGTTGATTATTGCTATCAACAGCCAATAAAATATCAAGGTCGATTTCCCGATTTCCCCATTTTTTTTCACGTTGCCGTCCAAGTTGAATTTCAATTGAAAGCAACTGTTTGAGAAAATCATGGGGTTCTAAGTCTGACTCGCAGCCAAAGGCCGCGTTTAAAAACATCTTGTCTGCCGCGCCAACAGGATCTGTCTCTAAAAATGAGGACACCTTTAGAATGCGAACATTTTTCTGTTGAAGTTGCTCGATGGCAGATTCAATGAATTGGTGACGATCCCCTAAATTACTTCCAACTGCTATAAGATACCGAATTGCCATTATAAACCGTTTGGGTGATTTTTAAAATCAACGGCTCCGCTAGCTCTTACACTACGCAAGGCTTTGCTGTATTCGCCTAGAAGCTTAATGCAGTAATCCAAACGATCACGCGTTAATTTATCCGATTCATTTTCAAAGTTTGGACTGTTAAGGACGTGATCCGCGTCGCGCACAATCATATGATCAGGTATCCAGTTGAGTCGACAGTTCTTATAACTAGACGATCTAAGTTCTACGACCGGGTAACTTCCACCACGCCCTGAAGAAACTGCGACGATCAAACCAGGTTTGTGCCCCACCTCTGTTTTATCAACTAACAAAAAAAAGTTTTTTAATGCTGCAGGAACCATTCCCCCATATTCAGGGGAAACAACAATATAGGCATCGCTTGCGGTCAAATCTCGAGATATTGGTCCCCACAAATCTTTCCATTCTTTTGTACCTTGCCAAACCCCTTCATCCCACAGTGGCAGAGGGTGATTTGCCAAATCTAAAGTCCAAGTGGAGGAATTAGGAATAAGTCGTTTGCAGGCCTCAGTGGCATACTTGGCTACCTTGGCGCTATTGCTCACTTTTTTATGACTACCAACAATAATTCCTATTTTCATTCGGTGCGGCCCTCTATTTATAATGATTAGAATTTAAAATGGTCACGAATAAACTGACTGGCAAACCGGACTCCAAAACCAGTTTCATCTGATGCTATATGGGCTAATCCTCCAGAATTTTCAATTGCAGAAAGATCCACGTGAACCCAAGGGATCTTCTTGTCGATAAATTTAGAAAGGAACTGGCTAGCCTCGATATGATCAACGCCTCCTTTTTCTCGGCATTGTTTGGTGTCAGCTGAAGTACTATCTAGGCAGTCAGCAAAATCCTTATCCATTGGAAATGGCCAAACTCGTTCGCCGCTCTTATATCCCGCATCAATTAGGGTCGAATGTAACTGACTGCGATTTGTAAAAACGCCGCTGAAGGTGGTCCCAATGGCCCGAACACATGCACCTGTTAAGGTTGCAAAATCCATAATTAGTGACGGAGAGTCTTTACAAGCTAGGTAAAGTGTATCAGCCAATACCATCCTTCCTTCTGCATCTGTATCGATCACTTCTATTGTTGTGCCATTCATGGCCGTAATGACATCGTTTGGTTTGTATGCCTTAGGGCCAATCATGTTGTCGGCAACAGCCAAGTAGGCAGTGATTGCTATTGGCCATTGTTCTATGGTTGCGACATTCAATATAGCGAGTGCCACTGCCGAACCCGCCATGTCGCCGTGCATGCCAAGCATATACTGACTAGATTTTAGGGAGTGGCCCCCAGTGTCGAACATCAGGCCTTTTCCAACTAGACTGAGTGACTTTTTTGCATGACTTGGGGAATAAGAAAGTTTTACGATCCCAAAGTCCTTGTGTTCAGAGCCCTGAACCACAGATAAAAATGCACCTGCACCAATCTTATTCAACTTTACATCGTTTATGTGTTCATATTTCCACTTCCGCACTTTGGCCATTTGGGAGATATACTCCAGATACTTTTTACAATTGAGATCATTGCCTGCTCTTTTTGAGAGCCATCGAACTATATTTGTTCCGGATGCTGTTCGATTGAGAGATTGTCTTGCAGCCTTGTCTACGCCATTCAAATTAGCTTTTTCAGCCAAGAAAAATAGCTTCAAATCGTGAGGCGTTTCATTGTTGCTCACATCATGTTCGTTTGTTTGATTAGGTCCTTTGTATTTAGGGAATTTATATAAGCCGGCAGAAATTGCAGCAACCCAGGCATCGGCGAGGGAGGGTGTAAGCTCGCCCATATGTCTCAAATCGATACAAATGGTATTTAGTTTGCAATTAAAAATTGCATCCTGACACACCTTTCGAGCCTGAGAAAGCCATTCAAACATTCCTAGACCGGTATCTACGATAACGTGAGTTCTTTTTGCCGCATCTGCCAGGTCATAGGAGAGATGCGTGCCACATTTTGCTTCATATTTTCGCTTAGCTTGAAAAGATTTTAAACTTTCTTGTTCCCAGCTGGGGGTCTGTTTTTGAAGTGTGACGGGTTTTATAGGATCGTCTCCACTATGAGGTATAAGGAATATCCAGCTGTCTGCTGAAATATTTTTTTCAGACGACGAGGATTGTAATTCAATTGCCGTAGTATTCATTTGGTCCTTTGCTCCTCTTCACTAACATTTTCTAATTGGTTAGTTTTAGAAGGTATAGTTTGGACTGATTCATCCACTTAGGCAAGTGTTGAAAATTAAGTGGCTTATGAGAAGTAGATTTTGATAATTATGTGTTTCTTTAAAACATTCTATGAGATTCTAAGCATTGGTCTACGAGTAGGCAAATGCTGAATGAAGTGCCTAAATGTTTAGGAACTCTAATCGCCAGGCATGTTACAATTGATGAACCAGTGGATTCATGGCGCGATTTTGTGTTCTTTTTTTTAAATTTTAATTTATGTGAAATCCTTAGGGGGTAGCATTGTCAGTTCAAATGAAAACAGTTTTAAAGCATCTGGTTGCTAAGCAGCAAGGTTATGTAGAATTGCGGTGGCACCGAAGATTGAGTCATCAATTTGTAGCAACAAAAGGGCGCGTTGATGTTGCAAACCAAGGGGTAACAGAAGGTGTCGGTGTAAGAGCTTTGGTTGACGGTGCTTGGGGATTTGCCGCCACGGCAGACGTTAGTGAGCCAGCAATAAAAAGGGCCATAGAGCAAGCGCAACTAAATGCAAGATTGATTGCCTCAATTCGAGGACAAAGACCAAACACACTTGGTATCGGTAAATTGTCTACGAAAGACTTTATTGGAGCAGGTTTTAAAGAGTTAGTGGAGTTATCAGTTGCAGATAAGTTAGGTCAAGTTATCTCCATGGAACAAGAATTGGCTAAATCGTCCAAACTTATGCACACTGCAAAAGTCAGATATAGCGAATATCTAGAAGAAAAGGCCATCGTCACTTCTGATGGTGCCTGCTGTAGCATGCAGATTGCGCAACCAGAGTTATCCGTGTCGGCAATTGCAGAAAAAGACGGTCAGAGGTCTACTAGTCACAAGGGTGCTGGTGTATCTGGAGGATGGAATTGTTTATTCAAACATCCTACCTTAGACCATGTGATTGATGATGTCTCAAAAACTGCAGTTGATTTACTTGCTGCAAAGTATCCCGAAGGTGGAAAAAAGATTTGTATTTTGGCTCCCGCAGTGGTGGGGCTGCTGTGTCATGAAGCTATTGGCCATACCGTTGAGGCCGATTTTGTCAAGTCTGGTTCGGTAGCACAAGGAAAGATTGGCCAACAAGTTGCGTCGAAGTTGGTGACCATGGCAGATAGTGGATGTGAATCGATTGCCGGATATGCGGTGGGGAATTTGCCATTTGATGATGAAGGAATTGAGACGGAGAATACGGTTATTATAAAAGACGGAATTTTAAACTCCTATTTGCATAATCGTGAAACGGCGGCAGAGTTTGGAGTGACTCCAACTGGAAATTCGCGAGCATGGATGTTTTCAGATGAGCCCTTAATCCGCATGCGAAATACCTATATCGTACCGGGCAAGCAAAAATTATCCGACATGATAATGGGATTAGAAGACGGCTATCTAATCGAAGGTGCAGGGAGTGGGCAAGCAGATGCTAACGGAGAGTTTATGTTTGGCTCAAGTTATGTTTGGGAAATCAAAAACGGTAAAAAAACAAATCTTCTTAGAGAAGCAACGCTTAGCGGAATCGCATTTGACGTTTTGAAAACTGTCGATGCGGTAAGCGAGGAGTTTTTGTGGGATTTAGGTACGGGGCACTGCGGTAAAGGTCAACCAGCTAAGGTAGATGCAGGCGGTCCTTACATTCGTTGCGAGATCGATATCGGAGGACGTCAATCATGAATACTCAGGAGACATTGGAAAAATCAAGACGTCAATTGGAAGGCGCTGCAAACGATGTTTTGGATTATGGGCGAACTTCGGGAGCAGATCGAGTTAAGGTCGCCGTAAGCGCAAGCATTGAAAGAAAATTGATGATTGAGAATAAAGAATTTACTCTTGCCAATACCTTGGAGTCTCAGAAAGTCGGGATTTTAGTTCATAAAGATCAGAAGAAAAGCTCCTCGACTCTTAATACCTGCCATATTCAGACGCTTAAGAAATCTGTCGACGACGCTCTTTCTTTGGCTCGTTTTTCGGTCGCGGACGAAAATTTAACTATGGCAGATTCTTTAACTGCACCTCAAGCAAAACCATTGCCATTCATGTTCGACGGAAAATTGGCAGAAACAGATCTGGGGACACTTCAAGAATTTTCGCAAACTGTATTGAGCCGTTTGACGAGGGATCCTCGTGTATCCCTTGACAAGTGTGAGTTTTCGGTTAGCGCGTCTTGGCATGGTATGTACAATTCCCTCGGCGTATCTCAGAGTGAATCTCAAACGGCATTAGGATGGAGTTTCTTTGGGATGGCCGTTGACGGAGAAGAAGTAAGTGGATTTGACTACGACGGCAGACATTCCTACAAAGTTGACGGTGCTCTTGATTTAGCTTTGAACGATGCAGACCTATTTTGTGAAAAGGTTTTGTCCAATCTGCGTCCTAGAAAAGCTCCAAGTTATAAAGGGCTTGTTTTGTTCTCACCTAGAGCCGTTCAAGAAATTTTACTTGATACCATTCTATATCATGCTTCTGGAACTGCCGTTATGGATGGCAAATCAATTTGGTCTAAGCATATTGGACGTCAAGTTGTGAATTCGTTGCTAACTATCTCTGATCATCCACACGATGAAAGATTTACCGGTGCTACTGCATTTGATGGGGATGGAGTGCCAACAAGACATCATACGATTGTAGATAAGGGGATTTTGTCTATGCATTTGCATGATTGTTATAGCGCAAAAAAAACGGGTCAGAAAACTAATGGGATGGCAGGAGGTCCCTTTGCGCTAATTGTAAACCGAGGAGAGACTGATCTAAAGGCGATGAAATCTGCTCGAAGTGATCTCCTGATTGTGGACCGATTTTCTGGTAATATTGATTCGATTAAAGGCGACTTTTCTGGTGTCGCGAAATCAAGTCGTTTACTGCATGCTGGAACCGATGTTGGCGCTGTGACTGAGACAATGATTGCAGGTAATCTTTTCGAATTGTTAAACGACATTCAAGCTGTTTCGTGTCATCAAGAACTTGTTTCTGGCGGTATGTTGTTGCCATGGATTTTATGTGATCAAGTATCTGTAACGGGGGGTTGATAGTGGCTCAAATGGCGTTGAAGAAGAAGCAAGCACTGCGAGTTAAGAGTCCTAAGCCTTTAAATTTTTTGATTATCGGTGTTGGAAACATGGGATCGGCGCTGGTGCGAGGCCTTCTAGTTTCAAAGCTTGGTGAAAATATTCGAATTCATCTGGTTGATACCCATGTCCATCGGTTCGAGGAGTTTGCGTCTGAGATTAGAGTTCAAGCAATACAATCTCTAGGCTCTGCTTTAAAGCAGAATTTTGACGTTGTGGTGATCGCAACAAAGCCCCAAGATTTTAAATCGGTAAGCGAGGTGCTGGCAGGAAAGCTAGATCAAAACTCTTTGGTCGTGTCACTCCTGGCGGCAGTCAGCATCGAAGAGATTGCAAAAGGCTTGAATTTTAAAGGTGCGATTGTTCGTGTGATGTCAAATATTGCCGCGACTGTCGGCGAAGCGGCAACTGCGTTATGCAAGAATGTTACTTGTTCTGAATTGCAAATGAATCTGGCACATGAAATATTTGCAAGCGTTGGTACCGCCAGCTGGACGAAGGAATCCCTGATGAATGCTGTGACCGGACTGTCAGGGTCTGGCCCCGCCTATATATACATGGTGATTGAAGCGTTGACAGACGGAGGCGTAAAGATGGGTCTTCCTAGACCGCTTGCGCTGGAATTAGCGACTCAAACTGTCGTGGGAAGCGGCAAATTGGTGCAAAGCAGTGGGCTTCATCCAGCAGTATTGCGAGATCAAGTTACGACCCCTGGAGGTACAACTATTTCGGCAATTCATGAGTTAGAAGCCCATGGATTAAGGTCAATGTTAATGCAAGCTGTTGAGACGGCCACAAATAAAGCTAAAGATTTATCCAGGTAGCAACGGTACCGAAAAGGTTTTTTAAGTATTGCGAGAATGCGTTTTTTGAAGTTGATGCATCAAGGGGATGCTCACCTTGATGTATCCCTATATCCATAAATTTCAATAGGTTCATATTAATGATAAAAAAAATTGAATTGGAAACTCCCTATAAACTCTTCTTG
>JAPLFV010000236.1:10496-11914 GCA_026390495.1 Pseudomonadota bacterium
AAATTTCAGTGGCCCTGTTAGATTTCTTGGTATATGACTTCTCAAAGATTCAACGCTTGATGTTAAATTGTATATTTTGGAGGCACTCATGAGCTCGTTTTTGAAACGTATTCTTTGTTCACTTGCAATTACATTTGCCGGGACTTCATTGGCCGCGATGTTTGATGACACCCCCCCACCTCCGCCTCCTCCGGTAGAAGATCCAGCAGATCCTTCTCCAACTGAACCACAGGTTTTAAAGACATTGAACTGTAAAATGTCGGTTTTGATTTGGGATAAAACAAATGGTGGTAACTGGATTGACGAGGCTCCTGTAAAAAATGAGTCGGTAGCTGCGAAGGCTGGCGGAACTATTGAGACATCAGTTGGCAAGACTTTGTTTTCTGTAGCGATCATTGATTCGAATGATTTGGGAGTATTTTACTCTGTAGACGTTTCTCGTCGCAGTGAACCGTCGCGCGAGCGCATTTCTTCACAGTCAGATGGTTTTTTGGCTTTTGATGGTGCATCAGATCTTAGAATCAAATTGAGATTTGGACCGACACACAACGAAATGATCTGTTCCATAGCTGGTGCGGAATAATTGTTTTGTTTTAAGAAAAAAGGGTTTCCGAAAAACTATTTTCGGAAACCCTTTTTTTAAGAGTTTATTTTTGGAGAACTTTTACACATTTTTCAGCACATGTGTTGTCAGAAGGCGTATGCCCACCAATGGCGATGTAGCCTTCCTCGCATATACAAGTATCACTATTGTGGTATGAGGCAGCAATGGCCCCCATAGCTCCAGCTACGCTACCATTCACATACTTGGATGCAATAGGTGCCGATAGTTTATAGGTTTGGGTATTGATCTTGCTGCAATAAAGTTGTGCCGAGGTACCTATCATTCCCGTTAGCAATTCATCTGCTTGACAAAAACCTGATCTTTGGACAAAAAGCTCAGATGCTGTCGATGAAAATAGATTTGCCTGCGGACTAACTGGACAACAGGTCATTTCCGCTTTTTTGCCATCGTTAACAATGACGACTACCGAGTTTGCATCACATTTTCCGTATCCACGTTTTCCTGCAGCAGGTAGTGATTTACAGGCATTGTAGTCAACTGACTTTGTATCGCCGCCGCCATTTGCCAAGACTTCTGGAGAAGGGGACGCCTCAATCGACGTTTCAGGAAGAAAGGGGGTCGGTTCAGGATTGGCTTCAATCGATTTCTGAGGTTTTTTTGCACCTACTTTTTGGTTCGATGCAAAGTCTCTTTCTGAGCAACCTGAGACTGCTATTCCGATCATTGTGTAAAAGTAGAAAATGTGTTTCATAGCAGAATCCTTTGTTACGCGGTTTGTTAAGAGAGGTATCGGAAAAGACCCTGCTAAGCCTGAGGCGAATTAATGTTTGCATCTATCTTACTGATTTTATTT
>JAPLFV010000009.1 GCA_026390495.1 Pseudomonadota bacterium
ACTCTGATTTGAATGATTTCAAGCCGGACATCGTTTATATTTTTACATCTTATAGAAATTTAACTCATGGACCGAGTTTCTCTGACAAAAAAAACGATGTTGACGGCATGCTAGAAAATGTTTTGGATCGTCATACCTCAATGTGGTCTGCAATCAAGACTCGATTCAACGTCCCAATTATTCAAAATAATTATGAGTACGCGCCAACTCGTGATTTGGGCAATATAGATACCCAAGATTTTAGAGGAACCAATCATTTTATCTTGGAATTAAATCGGTTACTGAAAAATTCCGCAGATAAAGTTTCTGGAGTTTACCTCAATGACATCCACTACCTGTCTGCGAAGATTGGTTTGGCGCAATGGCATGACAGTCAATATTGGTATGCATTCAAATATGCTATGTCCCAGTTAGGAATGATGCAAACGGCTCACAGCAGCTCCCGAATCATTAATGCCATCTACGGCAAAAGTAAAAAATGTCTGATATTGGACTTAGACAATACCCTCTGGGGTGGAGTGATCGGTGATGATGGCGAAGACGGAATTTTGTTGGGGCAAGGTGAGGCAAAAGGCGAAGCATACCAAGACTTTCAAAAATATATCAAAAGGCTATCTGACCGAGGCGTCATTCTTTCGGTCGCTTCTAAAAATGAGCATGCGATTGCTAAGACTGGGTTTAATCACAGCCAAACCATATTAAAATATGAAGATTTCAGCAGTTTTAAGGCAAACTGGGGACCTAAAGATCAAAGCATCCGAGATATTTGTTTTGAGATTAATATTGGCTTGGATAGCACAGTGTTTCTCGACGACAACCCCGCAGAACGGTTAAGAGTCGAATCTGAAATATCAGAAATTGTAGTACCTCCTCTCCCTGTGGAGCCCTTCACGTATGTGGATATATTGGACCGAGGGCAATTCTTTGAGCCCTTGAAAATCGTCGATGATGATCTAAAGCGAAAACAATTTTACTCTGACAATTTAAAGCGATCCGATTTAAAGTCCAATTTTTCAAATTATGACGACTACCTGAAGTCTTTGGAAATGGCGGCAACAATTTCAAAACCATCGAGAGCCCAACTAGAGCGCGTGACGCAGCTAATCAATAAAACAAATCAATTCAATCTAACGACCAAAAGACTCACCTATAGCGAAGTTGACAGTATCTGGCAGAGTCAAAATTCGCTTATTTTAGCTGGCCAACTAAAGGACAAATTTGGTGACAATGGATTAATTTCTGTGATTATTGGCAACAAAATCGGGTCCGCTTTAGAGATAGTTTTGTGGATCATGAGTTGTCGCGTTCTCAAGCGCGGAATGGAAAATGCCATGCTTGATAAACTTGTCAAAAGTTCCACTGAAATGGGTATTAGCCAACTTATTGGCGAATACATTCCGACGGCGAAAAACGCTCTAGTACGAAATCACTATCAAGATCTAGGCTTTTCAGCTCATAATGCAACAAAAGCAACTGGATCCAATGAATCAACAAAATGGCTTCTCGACATTAAAAATACACAAAAAACATATAATCAATTTATAGAGGTATAAAATGGACCGGAATGAAATTCATACGAGAGTTCAAAATGTCTTCAGAGATGTATTCGACCTTCCTACATTACAGTTACTAGATTCCACAAGTTCTGAAGATATAGAAGATTGGGATTCATTAAATCACATTAACTTAGTGACGGCGATTGAGAAGGATTTCAAGATTAGATTCGCTATCAGTGAACTTCAGAATTTGCAAAACGTCGGAGAGATGCTTGATTTGATAAAGGAAAAATTGAATTGAATCGGTTTAAATTTAATGAATTAACAATAGGACAGTCGCATACCTTTCAAAATGTTATTTTAGAGGAGCATGTTTCTGCATTTTCCAAAGTAAGTGGTGATTTCAATCCGCTTCATATGGACGCCTCATACGCAAGATCGCGAGGTTATAAAGACCGAGTTGTTTTTGGAATGCTTGTTGCGAGTTTACTGTCACAGTTAGTGGGCATGTACTTGCCAGGTGAAAATGCGCTGCTGCATGAAGTTCAAACCAGTTTCCTCAAGCCAGTTTTCATCGGTGACATTTTGTCAGTTCATGGAAAAATTACAGAATTGCACGAAAATTTTCGTCAACTTGAACTACAGGTCAATATTGTCAACCAAGATGGGGTGAAAGTCGTGCGCGCAAAGATCAAAGCAGGTTGCCATGTCTAATGCCCCAACCCTTGTCGTATGCGGAGCATCAGCTGAACTCGCAGTGGCCGCTATAAAAGCAATTGCACCTAAATACAAAACAGTGCTTTGCCAAACCAGAAAATCAACCGATTTGTTACTGGAAGCTGCGACAAAATTTCCAAACATCGAGATTATAGAAAATTCATTTGCATCAAACTCCGACATTGACAATTTATCTAAGGATATTTTGGCAAAATCAAATTCTATAAATGGGCTGGTTTTTTTTGGATCGCCTCCACTTAAGTATGAGCATTTCAAGAAACTCAACGCCTCTGATCTAAGTAGCCATCTTCTGATACAAGCGCAGATGCCCGCATTAATCGTAAAGAATCTTCTACCATCGTTGCAAAAGCACAATGAAAATTTGTGCAAAATTGTTTTCACTCTATCCAGCGTCATCTTGAACAATCCGCCAAAGAATATGACACCCTATGTCGTAGGAAAATACGCGGCATTGGGACTGATGAAGGCTCTTGCAGCCGAATTAGTGGCCAAAGATATTCGTGTTAATGCAATTGCACCCTCCATGTTTGAAAGTCATTTTTTAAAAGACGTTCCTGCAAAGATTTTAGAAATGAGTGCCGAAAGTCATCCTCTTAAGCGCAACTTAACGATCGAGGAGATAGTACCGTCGATCGAGTATTTGCTCTCGATCTCAGCCAATGCCATCAACGGTGTTTGTTTGCCAATTGATTTTGGAATTTGATTCCCAAGAATGTATAAATTCAATTTTATTTTATTTTATTTTCTAGATATTGACTTTATTTCATCTCGCAATCGATTCAATGTGTTGAATACAATCGGACAGACGCCATAATTTTCAATAAATCCATCCATGCCTTCAATAAAATTTGGCTGATGGAGATGGGGATAGCTTTGGCAATCATAGGGACGATGGGAATATACTGAACATAAGCCATCTTTTAAAAACTGACACGGTCGACTACGAAATTCAAAATCATCACCCATCGGTTTTAGTGTTTTGAAAAACGTATTTTCATCTCCTTCATAGACTTCAAGAATTGTTTCAACCTCGGTGGAGGTTATTTGTGGCGACATGACTCTGCAACAGTTAGCACATTTAGTGCAATCTATTTTGTCCGCAACCTCTTTTGCAATCTTATGAGCTATTTTATCTAAATGTTTGCCATCACCATAAGAAATCAGGGCTTCTTTGAGCTTCCAATTGCTATTCCAGTCAATTTGAGCTTTTTTTTTGATTTCAACCAAATCAAGAACCATTTCTGTCACGGCGATTCCTTTCAATCCACTTCAATAGAGCAATATTGTGTAAATGTGAAAATTAGATGATTTGCATAATCATCGAGGTGAAATATAGCGTTAATTATATGAAAAACATACCGTCAATTTTCAAACTTAAGCATTTTGGAAGGCTGCCAAAATGGGACGTGAATTTCACTCTTTAAAGATTCCACTGTAAAATAAGTAATAAGCTCGACGCACGTTTGGTTGTCAGCTGCTTTTATATAAACAAGGTGTTTTGGGGATCATTCATGATTCGATTCGATCGCGATGATATTGAACTACTTGCCGACTATTTCCTGGATTTCTTCAAGCCAAATTTCATCGACCAAAAGCTTGGAAGTCTATCTGCTAACGTTCAGATTGAAGTCTCTAAGAGAATGACCTCGAAAATTGGTTTAGCATTACTGTTTGAAAACAAGATTCGTTTAAATGAATCATATTTTGTTAAGCACCCACATTACCTCCCATATACCCTCTTTCACGAATTGACACACTTGTGGCTCTATCATTGCGGACTGGATCCAGGACATACAAGACGGTTTTATGATAAAATGGAAGAGTTTCGAGCCACAGGTTACCTTGTTGATCCTGAAATTCATATACACACTAGGCTTTCTCCAGAATCCAGGTTCATTTATAGATGTACAAACTGTAAAAACAGATGGCATTTGAAAGATTCGCTTGATCATCATATTTTTTGCGGTCTATGCTGGAGACGAGAAAAGACACAACACTTTGCCGAGCTAACAGAAATCTTGGAACATGAGCCCGAAAGTGAATTTGAAGACAATATGGGGGCCCGAGATTGCGCCTGAATTCGCTCAATAGTCCGAAGCTTCTCACTGGCATATTTTCCAGTGGCATCATAATATTCGGTATCGCTCTCTATGGAAATCAATCCCATGCCGCTGCTTACGATACAACAGGATTTTTTATCGAGTTTCCTGTCGTAACTGTTCAAAAATTTCATTCCTTTGAAATACCCTTAAAGAGCGCTACCACTGAAGTTAACTCATTCTGTGAGCGAGTTAAGCAGAGTTACGTCCCATATAATTGGGATTTCCATCGTGAGGGTTGTGATTCCACCCTGCCCTGGAAAGCGCACTTAAAGAGTCATGCCGGAAGTCCTTTAATCTATGCTGAATTTGGAACGGGAGAAAATACCACGTTAATACTCGGAGGGGTTCATCCTGATGAAATTACGCCGATTCCTCTCGCGTTTCGATTCGCGAATCATTTGCAATCGAAGCCACAACTAGTAGCAAAGGATGCAAAAGTCGTTATCGCACCACTAGTCAATCCAGACGGTTTCTTTAGACTAAAGGCATCTCGAACAAATCTTAACGGCGTTGATTTGAACCGTAATTTCTTTACAACCGATTGGTATACTCAAGCTCAGATGTGGTGGACTCAAAAACGCCAGAATAATCCAAGACATTTTCCCGGCCATATACCTAATAGTGAGATAGAAACATTGTTTCAAATCTGGCTCATTGATACCTTTCGTCCAGATAAGATTATATCCATACATTCTCCGCTTGGTTTTTATGACTATGATGGGCCAGGCGAGCGAAAAAAGGGTGACCTGACGGAAAGTGAGAAGAAAGCAAAGAAACTTGTCGTAGCGATGAGTGACAGCAGTAAAAACTACAAAGTCGTCGATTACTCATTCTATCCAGGCAGCCTTGGAAACTATGCAGGCAATGAACGCGGTATTCCGACTATTACACTAGAGCTTGAAACCACGGACCATCGAAAATCTGATCAATATTGGAAGCAGTTCTCACCAGGCCTTGAGCAAGCCATTCAGTTTCCTTTTAAAAACTCTGAAGCATCTGAATTAAAAGGAACCTACCTTTTTCTCAAGAAATACAATAAGGCTAGTACAACTGAAAAGACACGCTACGGCATGTAGACCTTTCAAAAGTCTTTTCCCAGAATCACGTCTCGGGCGGTATTGATTTCAATATAGAGTTATTTTAGTGACATCCAAAAGTCCCAAGGGTACTCACCAGCATTTAATCCTGAAACTTCAAAATACAGGCCAGCCCGCCTTTGACTTTGGTGATCTTTGCTCAATCTCCAGTTCATTTCCTTTGCATATTTATTTACATCATCTACATACTGAGGATACATCTTCAAATTTACCTGGTCCCGAGGTAGTTTGAATTCAAGCTTAAAGCTTCCAGTATGCTTTGATTTTGAGTTTTGAAACTCGACGCTAAAATCGCAATATTGGCCTTTGCAATAGGTTGAAAGGTCGCGTTCTGCTAGTAGATTCGTACGGAATTGAGGAATATAATCTAATGACTGTACTTTTGCATCTGCTGAAGGCAAAAAGTGATATAGAACCCCACTTTTAGGATGGAGCTTTTCAGTAGCATTTACGGGAACGGTCAAAGTCATTGGGATATGTGCTGAATCTTCGTAAAAGCGCGCATCCGTATCCAAATCTAACGAAATCTTAAAAAACAAAATGTTTAAGTAGAAGCCAAGTGTTGCAAACGATGCAAAAGTATCGG
>JAPLFV010000132.1 GCA_026390495.1 Pseudomonadota bacterium
AGTCACGATTTAACGGGGCTAATTCTCAAAACTTCCACCAATGTATAGAGATTCTGACGATGAAAAATTCTATTTTAAGAAAATTAGACTATAAACTTATAGGAAGAAATTGCCTTATCAGCAATTGATATAGCAAAGTAAATGTTCAATTTTCCAGTTTGGGGCATAAAATAAGCGCCGCCACGTTATATTTGATCAGTCAAAAAGTCCTTTGGTAAACTCAACTTCATTGAATTCTCTCAAATCGTCGGCCTTTTCACCAACTCCAATGAATTTAATGGGCATTTTGAACTGGTCAGCAATACCGATGACGACACCTCCCTTGGCTGTACCGTCCAATTTGGTCATGATGATTCCAGAAAGTTTGGTAACTTCATTAAACGATTTACACTGGATGACAGCATTTTGTCCTGTTGTTGCGTCAAGAACAATCCAGGTGTCGTGCGGTGCGCCGATCAAATCTTTACCAATTGATCGATTGATTTTGTTCAGTTCTGCCATTAATTCGGTTTTGCTGTGCAACCGGCCCGCAGTGTCAATCAGCAAGATATCAATGTTTCGAGCCTTCGCAGCTTTTACAGCGTCGTAGGCAACTGCAGCAGGATCAGCTCCAGCGCCATGTTTTATAACTGCGATATCGTTTCGATCTCCCCAAATTTGCAATTGCTCGACTGCTGCCGCTCTAAAGGTATCCGCGGCACACAATAGTACTGTTTTCCCCATATTCTTAAAGTGAAGCGCAAGTTTTCCAATAGTTGTCGTTTTTCCGACGCCATTGACTCCAACGATGAGTATGACATAGGGTTTTGCTGATTCGTAGGAAGAAGTGTGAGACTTTGTTTCTTGAAAAATCTTTTCACACTGGGAAATTAGTGAACGTTTAATATCCGGCCATGCATGAGTATCCGAACTTGTAAGGTCTTCTTTCAGCCCTTCAATGAGACGGTCCGCAGTTTTTACTCCAATATCTGACCTATAAAGATGCTCGTGAATTTTTTCTAGTATGGCACTATCAAGCTTAACTGGCGTTCCGAAAAGTGACTTCAAACCTCCGGTTAAACTTTCCTTCGTCCTAGCAAGCCCAGCAGCCAACCTTGAAACCCAGGACTCCTCAGAGATTTTAGAGTCTTCTGGTTTTGGCTCGCTGTCCCTAAGTCCGAGATGATCTTGTTTCGGTACAGATGTTCCGACTTCATCCGTTTTTGAGTCACCAGGTTTGGATGATTTTTGGGTGTATTCTTTCTCTAATTCTGCTCCGTCTCTTCGACGCTTTAAATAAATCAGCAAAATGAATAGAACTGCTAAAAAGGCTCCAATTGCTAAAGGTCCGTATATTAAAATCCAGGATTTTTCATGATTTCCTGCATTCTGCAGATATTCAAGGGTACTATTATCCACTGTTAAGGTCTCCATACTATGGTAAACTAATATTGGGATACGACAGAATCTCTAATTTCGGTGTTTTAATGGCTGCCGTGTCAGAAAATATTTTACATTGCGCCTTCCAAGGTAGTGCTGTGCGCGGAAGATGCTGACAAACCCAAAAGTAATTCGGCCCTGTTTGATGATCTATCACCAAAAGCGTTGACAACTCTCATCATAAACGATGCTGATGTGCACATTTGGGATCGATATGTGAGAAAGTTTAGGAGGGACCATCATCTGTCGATTCAGTCGACATATGAAAAAGGTCAATGGGTTGTAGGTTCATTTGGTCGGATAGAGAATGAGGAGTTTCCGTCAACTGGATTTGATTTGGGGATTCAATATTCGTTTCATATTCAGTTGGAGTCCAAATTTGGCTACTATTTAGGTACATTGGCCGGGTATTTTATTGAATTAGAGAAGAGGGGGCAAAGAGATTTTGGCCCTTCCTCCATGTGGAAGCTACCTGGTTTGTTGGGAGGCTTAGTTTACAATTATAGTGCAACTGGTCGTGTTTCAGTAGGCGCTGCAGGGTATTTGTCTAGAATCGTCAAGTTATCCGCAAAGGGGCTTGCGGGTGAAGACGAAGAAATTTCCGTTACTGGAGAAACATTTGACTATTTTGTATCTTGGGAAAGATTTGTATCATTAAATTCCGCAATTAAAATACAATATGTAAATCATCGACTTTGGGTTCCACCTGCTAGAGATGCCGAGAGATTTGCGTTGGATGCACGAATTAAGCGCTTTTCGCAGGGCGTGAGTTTGGGAGCTACTTATCATTTTTTGTGAACTATTTTTGTTTGAACCTGTGGATTTTAAGTTCTAAATTGATTTGATTGCTGGGGATTTTTTTAAAGAGGAGGCGCCAATGTTTGGAGCAAAAACAAAAAAGAAAGAAGAGCAAGCTGCCGGTCTAATGCAAAAATCTGCGCGCGGGAATATGGATGAATATGAAGCATTGAGGACAATAGTAGCGGAAAATAGTGCTTTATTATCACGAATTTTGGACAAAATCAGGGTTCATCGTACCCTAAGTGGTAAAACCTCATCATCGAAGGTCGAGGAGAAGAAGCAGGGTTCCAATGAAGGGAAAGGCGATAAAACAAAATGAAAACACAAATGTTCCATAGATCAATATTTTTTACAGTTTGTTTCATCAGTATGATTTGTTTTGAGTTTTCATGTGTGACCCCCATAGGGGATACACGTCCCGAGGGAGTCGTCGTTGAGCGCAATAAAAAGTCTAGGCCAGTTTGGGCTGATAGTCCCACAAATTCACTGACTAGTTCGCAAGACGATCAAAAGTTGCATTTTACAAAGGAGCGTCAAAGGGATCTTCCTATTGCAATCAAACTGACACAGTCAGAGTCAATAGAAGCATCTTACATCCCCTGGAAAGTGCAGTTTGATCAAAAGTTGCGCAATTTGGCTAAATTTGAGCAAATTTCTAAGAAGTATAATCAAATGGACTTTGCCGAAAATGTTCATCAGTTAGCGAGGAAATATCATGCACAATTGGCACAAGTGGAAGACATTTATTATGAGAAAATTAGAATTGACGATGCTACCAAAGTCCCCGAACTTAAGGGTGTAGGTGAATATTACGATGTGCATGTGCTTGTTAGCTTAAAGTTGATAGAGGATTTAAAACTGAAAAGTCTAGCTAAAAGTCATTTTCTAAACTCAAAATGGCCTGAATTAAAAAAATGGGCTCAAGAATTGAAGTGATTTCGAATGGTATGAGAAAACTCTACAATCTCTTCTTTATAGACCCATGCCAGCACTGCCGCTACCCCGAAGAATAACCTAAACAGCCATTTTGTTCGGGTAACGGTTATACTATTAGTTTTTTTGAAGTCATTAATTATATTGCTTAGGTTTTGGGTTTCAGGGCCATCGTGAAGCATTTTGGTAAATGGTTTGAGATCTATCAGTAATTGTGGGACTTTTGTGGCGAGCTCTTGCATTCCTTGTTCTAGGCTTGAAAGTCCCTGTGCGAACAAGACCTCGATGTCAGATGGAGCGGTATTCATAATTTCTGCTACTTCGTCTAATGCAAATCCAAACCTTTCTCTCAGTAACACAACTTCTCTCAAATTAGGTGGAAGTGATCTCAGTAGTGTTTCAAGCTTATAAAGCTTAGAGTTTTCTTTAGAAATGGATGCCGACCATGTTGATAATTTTCAAGATCTCTTGATTTTAATGTATAAGTCTTCGCGAAATTTAGGTTTAGA
>JAPLFV010000061.1 GCA_026390495.1 Pseudomonadota bacterium
ATTATTTTACGTAACGCTCTTCTATCTTACTGTTGTGATGATGACAGCCACCTGCAAAATAGACCCTATGTTTCTCATTTCAGAAAAACACAGTGATTTTGAAACTAAGCAGAAGTCTTCAGTACTGACACCCGCAATACCTGTTGTTAATGCAATTCTTTCAGAGTAAATTATCAGTCAAGTAACAATATCACTGATTAATGTTAGGTTATTCCTAGTGCCTAAGAATTTTCAATTCAGTCGCACCATTTTACCACTTTCGGTTTCGCTTTCATCCACTCTATTTTTAACTGGAGGTGCAGATATAAAGCGATGCGACTTGAGGCGACAAGAAGATGGAAAGATCCTACTCATTCCCGATTTAGAAGAGAAATTTTGGCTTGAAAATGGGGCACTTAAAAAAGTCAAAGACGGGCTTGCACTAACAATCGAAAAGAGACTTGGTCTTTTGGATAAACAAAGGCGCACTTGGAACGAATCCTACTCCGTATACGACTCAACACTAGCCAATGCTAAAAAATTAGATTTTTCTGCCGAAAAATCTAAAGAAGCTCTGATGAAATGTGTCGGTATACCTATAGGCAGTCTCGAATCTAGTTTTTATAAAATTTCAATCGAAGTCAATCCTGTCGATAAAGAGCAGGAGCAAAAAACTCGAGAATGGTTAGCGACAAAAGGAATCGGAGGAACCGGATCCGGCCTATTCGGAAGGGCATTCGGCTCCGTTTTAGACTTAAAAACAGACAAAACGGTGATTTATGACTGTAAAATCTAAAAAACCATTTTTAAAATATTCTTTTGGATTGCAACTGTCCTTGATGGTGCTCTTGGGTGTATTCGTAACAGCAATTCTAAGCTTTTGGACTGCTGTCCCAGTCCTTGAAAGTCTGGCAAATTTGGCATATGACGATCGACAGGTCAACCTAATGAGTGAGGCAAGATTGAGAATTGCAGAACTCTACAAGTTACGTCGAGACGTACTTGAAAATAAAATTCACGACTGCCTGAAATCATCTACAAACTTGAATCTATGTTCGATTCATTTTCAAAACCATACTTATAACTTTCGCCATTCAAATCAAAATTTGAGGAACAATGACGTAAATGATCTCATCCAATGGACATCAGAAGATCAGATCAACATTTCCAATGAATTGGGCGCTTGGACTCTAAAGCTGGAGACCCCACCTATAAAGGAATTAGGCAATTCGATATCTGAATGGGTTTCAGCTAGATCTCACCTTATTCTAGTTGTTGAATCACTTAAAAAGTCTCTTATTGTAAATTTAGCCAAATCCATTACGGTTGGAGGCTTGGTAGCGCTGCTAATCGTTAGCTTGTTCTCTAAAAGTACTCGACGTCGTTTCTCGGAATTAAGGCGATTTATTCGAACTCTTTCATTGGGCGGTCAACAAGATATTCCTGCTCCGCTAATGGGGAACGACGACTTCTCGGTTCTAGCCTCCGATGTGCACAGCCTAAGTAAAAGTCTGGCAGAGGCCCAAAAAAAGCTAATTGACGTTGAGAGAATGAACCTATGGCAAAATATGGCAAGAAAGGTCGCTCACGAAATCAAAAACCCAATGACACCAATGAGTCTAGTTGGTGAGCAATTGAAACTCATTTCATCATCAATCGGCGATCCAAAGTTAAATCATATCATCAGTGAGTCTGGTCGGATTATTTGCGAGGAAACGGCAAGTTTGAATCGAATGGTAAAAGAATTTACTGCCTTTGCCCGACTTCCCAAGCCACAGATGGAACGAGCAAAGATGTCGGTCCTGATCAAAGATATATTGCGACCCGGCAATGATTCGGCAAATTTTTCATAATATTTTAAATAATGCTGTCAATGCTTGTGAACCAAATATTGTAAAGGTTAGCTTTATGCTGTCCCAAAGTGAAAAATCACTTGTATTGGACATTAAGGATGATGGCCCAGGTGTACCCGAATCTTTAAGAGAGACCCTTTTCAATGCCTATGTCACGTCTCGTAGCACTGGAGAAAAATCTAAAGGCATGGGCCTCGGTTTAACAATTTGCCGCCAAATTGCACATGACCACGGCGGCCAGATCGAGCTTTACAGCACTGGAAATCAAGGAACTACTTTTCGATTGACTCTGCCTTTAATACAAGTAGTGGAGAAAACTCAATGACGCAAAGCAGACTTATTCTGACATGCCAATTGATCCTCAAAAAATCTTTGATCTGGATCTCATTATTATTCTTTAACGGGTTCAGTCTATACAGCCAAGAAAGTGCCGTCGTTATTGATCGTCTTATATTTTTAGGTGATGATCGCATTAACTCGAATCAACTCATACACGATTTGGACGTACCCATTGGAACTCGCCTGTCTCCCATGTCAGCTGCAGAACTTGTTTCTGACATTGATAGAAAATTGCGAGCATCAGGTCGCTTTAAAGAAGACCTGTCTGTAAGACTCGTCAAAGGAAAGGCATACCCGCTTTTTAATATTGAAATTAAGTCATCCTTGCGAGATGAATTTTATACTGGTTTCACTCTCAGTTTAGGTATTGATGAGAATATCAAAGAAGGCAATTTTTCAAAGATTGGTTCTGCAAATGCATTCTTTGGGTCCAGAGGAATCCTAACATCAGACTGGACGGTTGACATAGAATCGAAAAATTTTCACCTTGATTCTAAAATATTGGAGAGTACGACGACAGGAGAAATTGCGTCTCAGGTACAAGGAAATGGAATTTTTCTATCATTAGGGAACACGTCAATTTTCGGAGGGAAAGCATACCTTGGTTTTATGACAAAGTTGACCCATATCAATGCATTGACTGCATATAACCAAACTCTTAACATTTCCACTACAAGCACTAAGAACCAGTATAATTATCGGCAAGACAGCCATAGCAAGATGATCCTTGGATCCATTGAAACTTTTTGCGGAATGCGCTTTTTCGATTTTACACTTGGCACATCATTTTCTCGTAGTGCAGCTAGAAACTATTGGACTCGGACCAATGATCAAAATTATTCAATTGGCAACGACGGTAAAATCGTCTCTCAATTAGATCTCACACCACCCTCCATACCAAATTACGACTTTAGAAACGATTTAGAACTGATGTTAAAATGGTCCTTGAAGCCAAAGATTGCGGAGATCGAATCTGGCGGGGAGTATCTTATGTCATGGAAAAGAACCTATGAAAGCGACTCGTCGACATATCCAGAGCTAAACGGTGCTGCCGAATACACAGTCATTTTGCCTCAAGACTTCGCCCTGTCACCTGGACTTAAATACAAGTGGTCTACCACTGATCTGCTATCATTTGAGAATCTGACAAATTATAAAAAACATACCCGCTATTTAGAACTTAATTTTAGAATAGAGAAATTTTTTCGCCAAGGAGATATTTATCATTTCGGGCTGGCTAGAAGCTCACTATTGGACAACTACCCAACTCCCTTTGAACAATATAAGCCCGACGCAAAAACTATGGTATCTTTGGGTTACAAATTTACTTCGTCCAGTTTTATCTATGATTTATCGGCAACTATCGGCAGTAGCCATCTTAGTGAAGGTTCGTTTGAGAATATCAACGAAACAACTTACAAACGCTTGGGAGTCAAATAATGTCTATACAAATTGAAACATCGGAAACATTAGCAAGTGCGCAAGACAAACCTGGAAAGCCCGGTATCAAAATTCTTGTTGTGGACGATGAGAAAAATATTAGGTCTACCTTACATATGGTTCTTTCCGGGCAAGGTCATGATGTAAAGGTTGCTAGTGATGGTGTCGAGGCGCAAACTATTTTAAACGCGGAGCTCTTTGACTTAATACTTTTGGATGTCAGATTACCGGGCAAATCAGGTACCGAACTATTGACAGAATGGCATGCTAGATATCCAAATTTACTTATTATTTTAATGTCTGGTGAAGCTACCTTGACAGAGGCTTTGGATGGTCTAAAGAAAGGGGCCTTCGATTTTTTAGAGAAACCAATTCTAACCGCTAGACTTATGAAGTCCATTGAACATGTGACTGAAAGAATTCAAGTCAAATGCAGAATTGATCTAGGACATGGCGAGACTGTTATTGGTGATTCTCCAATATTAAAGAAGACTATGGAAGAAGCAAAGAAAGTTGCCGGCACAAAAGCTAGAGTATTGATTACTGGAGAAAGCGGTACAGGTAAAGATTTGTTAGCACGCATGATACATCTACAATCTGCTCGTAGTGACCGCGCATTTATAAAAATAAACTGTGCGGGAATATCTCCTGAAATTATTGAGTCAGAGCTTTTTGGACATGTAAAAGGCGCTTTTACTGGAGCGACAGGTGCCAGACGCGGACACTTTGAAACCGCTCATGGAGGTACTTTGTTTCTAGATGAAATCGGTGAATTACCTCTTGCTGCTCAGGCAAAAATGTTACGAGTACTGCAAAATGGTGAAATCACACCTGTAGGATCTAGCGAGATTAAGAAAGTCGATGTGAGAGTTATTGCAGCTACTAATAGAGATCTAAAGAAAGAAGTTGATTTGGGTCGATTCAGAGAAGATCTCTACTATCGACTTGCAGTGGTTACGATCCATTCACCTTCACTAAGAGAGAGAAAAGACGATTTAAGCAAATTGGTAAGTTTCTTTATTCATCAAATCTCAACAGAATATGGAACAAACGGAAAATCTGTAGATCCAATGGCGATGGACGCCATGATGAATTACAATTGGCAAGGTAATGTCCGAGAATTGCGCAACGTCATTGAACGTTGCATGATTTTATGCGGAGCGTCGATCTCTCTTGCTGATTTGCCGCCGGAAATTTCCAGCGCAGTAACGACTCTGTCGCCTTCTAATACAGCTGTTAGCAGTGTCGGCATAGATTCATCCAGCAAATCTACATCGTCGACTTTGGAATCGTGGCACGATTTTAAAATGCGCAGTGAAAGAGAACATATTATTAAAGCTATCAACATGGCACAAGGAAGTATGTCGGATGCGGCGCGTTTATTAAAAGTCGAGCGTCAGACGATGTACAAATGGATGAAGGCCTACGGTATCGAAAAGCAAATTGAAATGTCGTAGGTCTATTCAATCAACTCAGAGAAACTCATTCAGTCATAATTTTTGGAGACCACTGCTGTGATAAAAAACAACCTATTTTCAAAGTGCATTCCGTTTTTACTCCCACTATTAAACACTGGGTGTGGAAGTTCCGGTGGGTCTGGATCAGGAACTTCGTCACCAACCTTTAATTTGAGTACTTGTTCTGCAACTGAAGAGACGTTTACGACTGCAGTCAAAGTTTCATCCACTGTTGAAGGGACATCGATCGCATTCGATTGTACAGCCTCACAGGTCAACGCAGATCGGTTAGGAACGAGCTCTACATACTTGGCCTATAACGTTATATGTCAAAACACAACGGATTCAAGCCGACTAAGTTTTTGGATTAAAGGATTTACCGCGGGAGTACCATTTACCTTTCAACCGTCGTGGGACAGTATGCCAAACCTATCTTTTTTGCTGGAAACTCCTAAAGGAAAGCTTCAAAGAGGATCACTTTCAAGCGATACAATCCATGCAACAAGCATTGGAGGAGTTGTTTGGACGTATACCAATCCGACTGTACCAGATGTTGGAACGCAGCCAGAGCATAGAATAAAGGGGTGCCTTGAGGGAGTTTTTGAAGCGAAGTCTGGATTTGCGGCCGGTACTGCCAAAGTTTTGTTTGATGTCACAATGAAGTAATAATTGTGTTCTCAGGACACGTTTCTGGCGACGAAACGAATTCCGAGCCAGAAACAAACTAGATTCTGCTGAAAAAGGGTTAGTTCAAGGCACTAGGAGAAAAAAAAGCAGAGTGTATTCAACATACTCGAGCATTTTTTTGCGACGAAGTAACGCAGAAATCACCCTTTTTAAGCAGAATCAATTTAGTGCTCAATAAAATTGAGGTCCTTAGAAAAGCTCTCTTCAAGTCGTCTGATTGCAAATAGTCCAATTGTAAAACTTACCATTCCGACCGTCATAGCACTTTGTACGGTGCCAATATATGGTTTAAGAAACGTGAAGGCCGTTGTCGTTAACACAACACTGCCACGCACAAAGTTTGGCACCGTTGTCGTCACAGTCGCTCTTAAATTCGTCCCAAATTGCTCCGCCGCAACTGTAACAAAGATCGCCCAATATCCAACTCCTATACCGATAAAAAAACAAAGAGCTAGATAGTAAGAAGAGCTAAACCCTCTAGAAAATAAAAACACCCCTACTAATAGCGCGGATGATACCTGAAAATACCAAAGTGCCCGTTTTCTAGATTTAAGCCATTGACTAAAGAAACCGCTGCCAATGTCACCAATCACCAATCCGGCATAACACCAAAAAATTGCATCGCCTGCGCTAACTGGACCAGTTGCTCCCAATTCTCGACATATTTCAGGTGAAAAGGTCACGATTATACCAACGACAAACCACAATGGAATGCCAACTAAAATACAATCTAAGTATCGACCAAATCGCTGCAAGTTTGAAAACAACATCATGAAATCACCTCGTCGAATGATTCCAGATTGTTCCTTTACTTTATGAAACATTCCACTCTCGAGCATTTTAACGCGCAAAATCAATAGCAACAAACCCATGACTCCACCAATGATGTAGGAACTTTGCCATGAAAAGTATTTGCTAATCATCGCAGCTAACAAAGCACCTGAAACACCAACGGCAGCAACGACCGAAGCGCCAATTCCTCGACTCTCTTTCGGCAATGTTTCTGCCACTAAAGTAATTGCAGCGCCAAGTTCACCAGCTAAACCAATTCCCGCGATCAATCTGAGCCAAGCATAGGAATCAACATCAGTAATTAATCCGTTTGCGATATTAGCCAAGGAGTACATTAAAATGGATCCAAAAAGCACAGATACTCGACCCAACTTATCACCCAAAATGCCCCAAACAACGCCACCGATAAGCATCCCAGTCATTTGCATATTCAGAAGTCTGACGCCAACATTTAAAAGTTGATCGTCGGGGACGCCAAGACTCTTTAGGCTGGAAACCCTGACTATGCTAAACAGCACTAAATCATAAATATCGACAAAATAACCAAGAGCCGACACCACGACTGTGAGATTTAAAATATCTCTCTTCATGGATTGTCGGCTCAAAGTCATCTCAAGCTCCGAAAAATTTTAAAAAACATAAAGGTCAAAAACTTTGACCAAACAGATTTCAAAATTTTTTTTAATAATTGGAAAAAGGCAAATTCAAAGCTTCAGCAACAGCTTTATGCGTGACTTTACCTGCATGCGTATTAAGTCCCTTTCTTAGAGACTCATTCTGCTCCAATGCTCGAGCCAAACCTCGGTTTGCCAGTTCGAGGGCGTACTTGATCGTTACATTCGTTAATGCATAGGTTGACGTCTTTGGTACATCGCCTGGAATATTTGTCACGCCATAATGAAGCACACCTTCCGCCTTATATACAGGGTCAGAGTGTGTAGTAGGTCTAATTGTTTCAATGCACCCTCCTTGATCGATAGCGACATCGACGACCACAGAGTCAGGCTCCATCGACGCAACTTCCTTACGACTAACCAGCATTGGAGCTTTTGCTCCAGTGATTAGAACAGCGCCAACCACAAGATCTGATTCTCTAACGGCATTTGTAATATTTTCTGGGTTCGACATTAAAGTCGTAACATTATTTCCAAAGACATCATCTAGATAAGCAAGACGTGCTGCGTTCACATCCATAATTGTCACATCGGCACCAAGACCAACTGCCATTTTTGCAGAATTAATTCCAACAACGCCGCCGCCAATAATAGTTACTCGTCCGCGTTTTACACCTGGTACGCCTCCCAACAATAAACCCTTTCCTCCATTGTGTTTTTGCAAACACTGAGCTCCGACTTGCACAGCCATTCGTCCTGCGACTTCCGACATTGGCGTCAGTAGCGGCAAAGAGCCATTTGAAAGTTCAATTGTCTCATAAGCTACAGCAGAAACTTTTCGATTTACTAGCTCTCTTGCAAGATCCGGTACTGCTGCCAAATGCAAATAGGTATAAAGAATCTGACCATCTCGCATCAATGCATATTCGTCTTTGATTGGCTCTTTAACTTTCATAACCATTTCGGCACGGCCCCAAATATCCTCTTTAGTGCCAACGATTTCTGCACCAGCAGCAATAAATTTTTCATCTGGAATGCCAGCCCCCAGACCAGCGCCCTTTTGAATGATAACTTTGTGGCCGGCTGCAACAAGCTGAGCAACACCGCCCGGTACAACGCCAATTCTATTTTCACGATCCTTAATCTCTTTTGGGACTCCAATCAACATAACGATAACCTCGCATAAAATGAAAAGGTGA
>JAPLFV010000316.1:0-8246 GCA_026390495.1 Pseudomonadota bacterium
CGGAACAACTTTTGAATTTGTCCGGTGGAATGCCATCACCTAGGCTCAACTTGAGTTTAGAGGAAAAGCAAAGAATCATTCAAGATCTTGGAATAAAAACAGTCAAAAACATTTTAAAAGCGAAGAAACAATTGCCAATCGCAAGGATTCCCTTCTTGTTTAGTTCAATTGATACCCAGATGGTTCTAGATATTCTTCACAATGATTTTTTAGAATTGATCAAATAGACGCCTTCACATGAGCTTTTCTACAAAGACAAGAAAGGCGCATGAAGTTTCTCACGGCCCTTGATAGCACCAGTGCCATGGCTCAAATGCTAAACCGTAGATGTTATTTCGGGGATAACTCAGGAAGAATCCAAAATTTGCAGCATTCTCTTGAAGCCACTGATAGTCACTTGTGCTTTCAAAGAGTTCATCCAGAGTCATAGATCCATTGGAAGAAACTTTGGTGAAATCAATCGCGCGTCCCGAATGGTGCTCGCTAAAGCCTGGTGCAGCAACTACTTTTAAAACATCAGCTATCGAATAACCTTGGCGCAGTTTGTTTTCAAAAAGTTTCTTTTGATAAATCAGTGATCGAAATCCAGATTGAGGTGTAAGCTCTATGGATGAGCTCAAAGCCGCTTGTTTCATTTGTCGCCACGCCCTGGCTGCATCTTTGTGAAGAATAAAAGGCCTGCCTTCTTTATCAATCTCCGCCACAACAAGATCGCTTAACGGACAAGATTCTATGAAAGGGAGTTTTTGGAGATTTATCAATTCCGATGTTAGACCCAATTCTACGTGGATTTTTTCCAGATCGTCCATTGATAGTTCCTTGCTTTTCAAAATCAAAATGCTAAGTCAAATGCTTATGATTGCCTGTTCAATAGCAGACTTCATGGCTTCTCTTTTAGTCTCTGCCATCTTTAAAACATCATCATGAGTGGTAATGCCACCTAAGCCACCTGCAAAATTTGTTACCAGAGAAATTCCCGCAACATTCATATTTAACGCTCTGGCAGCAATGCATTCTTGGACAGTACTCATACCAACTAGATTTGCTCCCCAACTAGCATACATATTGGCCTCAGCTCGGGTCTCGTAACATGGACCTGGCAGGCCTGCATAGATACCTTCGCTTAACCTGCATGACTCGCGAATGGCGCTGCGCCACTTTTCGTTGTAGCAGTTAGTCATGTCGATGAACATATGAGGAAGCTCTACTGGATTTCCAGTTTCACAACTGAAGCCAGTCAAATTGAGGTGATCCTTAAGGATAGTCAAGGATCCGGGAGGATGTTTTCTGTCAACACTACCGGCGGCATTCGTCAGTAAAAGATTCTTACAGCCTGCAAAATGAGCCATTCGAACGTTAAACACGACGTCATTTAAATGTCGGTTTTCGTATCCATGAACTCGACCTGTTGCGAATAGCACTTTCTTGCCAGTGAATGTGCCAAATATAAACTTTGCACCATGACCTGCGACAGATGGAATCGGAACCCCTTGAATGGACGACATATCAAACTCGACTTTTTCACCTAGGTCTGGAATAGCGTCTCGAAAACCGCTGCCGGCAATAACAAACAGATCTAAAGTTCCCTTGATTTTATCTTGAAGTAGTTTGGCAGAATGCTGCAATTGTTCTTTGTATGACTGGGCCACTGTCCACCTCTTCAGCTATTATTTCTTCGCCAATAGATCTATTGTCCATTGTAGCTAGTATGATCGAAGATTGCATGCTTCAACAAAAATTTTATTCCAAGGTTCGAAACCTCTGAATTGTACGTTTGTCTATGTTAACATTGGATAAGTTCTATTGGATAGGGAGTAAGAAAGTGATTGTTTGCATGTATCGATGGAAACTGATTCCTGGAACCGAATCCAAATTTAGAGAAGCTTGGTCTATAGTCACACGCTACTTGATGGTTCACAGTCATAGTCTTGGCTCAAGGCTTCACGAGGGTCATGATGGATTGTTTTACGGTTATGCACAATGGCCAGACCATCAAACTCGCGAAAAAGCGACAGGTGATAGCACTGTTGTAAATGAAGCTCGTATGAAAATGGGATCCTGCGTGGCTCAAGAATTTCCAGAGATTTTACTAAATCCTCAAGATAACTTTCTGAAACTACCGACAGCTCCTCGTCTTGAAACGCCCAGACTAACCTTGAGGCCTCATTTGGCAACAGACTTTCCTGACTGCTGTGCCATGTGGGCTGATTCAGAGGTCGTTCGCTATATTGGAGGAAAACCTTCAACTCCTCAGCAAGTTTGGTCCAGAATCCTTGGATATGCTGGGCAATGGCATTTCATGAACTATGGGTACTGGGCCATAGAAGAAAAAAATACAGGAAAATTCGTCGGTGAAATGGGTTTTGCTGAATTTATGAGAGACATGGTTCCCTCCATAAAGGGTGTGCCTGAAATGGGCTGGGCCCTGAGTCCAGAGTTTCATGGAATAGGTTATGGTAGCGAGGCAATTGCCTGTGCATTGAACTGGGCAGAACTGAATCTTTTTCAGCCAAAAATCGCCTGTATCATTAGTCCTGACAACAAACAAAGCGTAAAATTGGCCGTCAAATCTGGATTCAAGAAGGAATGTTCAACTGAATATGCGGGTCAACCGACGGATCTATATCTGAGAATATTGGGTTGAGTATTTTTTTACAAATGCCTACCGTTCGTCTCTGCCGATTCTGCAGTATTTTCGAATTGAAGCCTAACAAATGGTTAGTGGTTAATCGAAACTGAAAAGATGTCATTGTGTTTGATACTATTTGTGAGCACTAACTCTCGATAGAAAGAAAAAAAAGACGCCCAATCAAGGGCGTCTTCACACTAAACTATTGGTCGAGATATTTTCAAAAACATATTATTCAACGACATTGCAAGAAATTTTCTGAGGCAATGATGGGCGTTGAACCAATGGATGATCGCAGTTAGAAACATCCGGGTTTTTCAAAATAACTGGCATCAATTGGCTATGTCCAACCCATTTGCCAAACTCATTGAGTTGGATGCTGTAACTTTCAATTGGGAAGAATTTATAGCAAGTTCCAGCTGTGTTCCAGTCGACATTGGTGTCCACGTTCTCTCTAAACTCTAAGCTAAGTTTGCCGTCCGCAGTAGTAGAGGATTCGATTGAATAGCTATTTTCGTCAGTTACCCAAGGCTTTTCCACTTGGCCACGTCCGCGAACTGGTTTTCTCGCTACTGTTGCAAGGCCTTCTTCTTCATTAAGAGTTAACATGCTTGCAAATCCAGACGCATCGGCAAGAGTTCGCGTTTCGATACACTCAATTTTTTTAGGCATGGCGCTATCGACGATTTCAAGTGCCAAATTTGAGCCAAGTTCAGTGACAATCGGCGTTGTATCGCCCGTACCAAATCCAGACGGCGTGACGATTTTAACTAAGCTATATCCGGTGTTGTCATCTTCAAGTCTGGCATTAATTTCGACGAGAGCGCCGTCGACAGGACGAGCATCGAATTGGCAAGATACGCTTGTAAGCGTTCCAATTTCGTCTGAAAACTGGTTTTCACAGGAAAGTCGCGTTGCAAGCTGAGTGACTGAGTCAGCTTGTGGAGGAGTTGGGTGAAGACCACCATGCTTGATTTGCTGAGTCGCGGTGTATTTGCCCTGGCTAAGTTCGAACACGATCTCATTGAGGTTTCCATCAACCGGTCGAGCGTCATGGAAGAAACGGACTTTTTGAGAAACACCCCAATTGGGAAGTTTGTCAGAAGAAACCTTTTCTACTTGGGTATTGATTGATGCGGTCTTAGAGACCGGTGCTGAGCTGCAGCTAGCAAATAGTGTGATTGCTAAAATTGATCCTGTCGTTTTCATTCTATCCCTTTCGGTGAGCTATTAAGTGGTAATTCTTTGCTGACTTGCAATTAGATGCCTAGACAGCAATAGTGGTGCCAAGAAGGTTGATAAGCTAAGTAAACGTAATTGTGAAGCCTTGGCCGGCCAGTTAATGTACTTTATTTTTTCACTGTCGACGAAGCAGTCAGCAAATGGCGGTTGCACCACATTTTTGAAGCGAATTTCTGCGCCGAATTGCTATTGGATTTTGAGGTCAAGCAAATGGATTAAAGTCCCTTCTGAGCCTATCTGTTTGTTTGCCTAGGCTTCTGCCAGTACATTTGTAATCTGATCTCGATTGAATTAGAATGTGGATAGACCATATTTATGAATGAGGATTGGAAATGCTCTCAATCAATTTTAATGCATTTAAATTTTCTGGATTGATTCTTTTAGGCATTCAGTTTGTTGCCTGTAATAAAGTTCAAAAAACTAGCGGCCTGAGTTCAAATAATCAGGGTACTTCATCAGAGGTCAGCAAACCTACCGAGTCCCCAATGTCATCTTCCAACGAGGCAGCTATTGTTCCGATGTGTAAACTAGACGCAGGTACAAACTTAAACTCTGGTCCTGCTGCTGGTTGTTATTGTTATCCGGACATTGTGCCTAGACTAACTATTACGTTACGTGAAGCAGTAACGAAGTTTCGCAACAAAGAAGGGGTCATGCAAAACCTTCGCTGTCAAAATATTCTAGGTGAGTTTTCGGAGGCTTTTGGGGGATGGGATCTGGAATTTCCTACGGATTATGCATCAAGGAAACTCACTGAAGATTCCTACATGGGGGCTCCCTGTGGATCTTGTATCTATCAAGTCGGCACCAAGGTTTGCTACGAAGCTAAAATTCTTGGCAAATCCTATTTATATGATGTTTGGGACATCAATTATGCCCTCTATGGAACTTTGCAGAAATTGTGTGGAGTTTCGGAAAATGAAGCTTGGGCCAAAGTGGTCGCTTGGAAGAAAGCAAAAGGCGAGTACTCCAAAACAGTTTGGTTTTGGTTTAAATATGGTTATATGCTTGCTGATAGCGACATGCCGTCGACTAGCGAAGGACTTTTCCGAAAATTAGACGTTCCTGTGAGCGACATTCGTTATGAAAATAAATGTAATCGCTGTCCGGATGGAGCTTGGAAAAACCCTTCGAGACCACTAAATTTCATTAGCTATTTGTTTGATAAGAAAAAGTGATCGGTCGTCTGTTTGAAAATGCTCAATCGATATACTAGTTTTGTAAAGCTAATTCTATTTTCATGGGATTTTCATCGACAAGCCAATCCGCGCAGGCGTGGTCGCTGATAATCAAGGAAAGATAACTCTTTGCTTGATTCGGATCATTTGTCGGTAGGTAACCAGAAGTAAATTGAGCTTCGCCGGAATTTAAGAATTTTATACTCGCGGGATATTTTTCTCTCAGCAAGAGGTCTAATTGAGAAAAGTCCGAAATTCCTAGCTTTTTGATTTGTGGAAGACTTACATGAAGCCATAGAGCGGGAGAGTTTCTTGGAAGTTTCTTCTTTAGCTCTAGTGCGACGCGACCCATAGTAAATCGAGGATTGATTTCAGACAAGGGATGAAAGTGAAACTGATCAAGGGATCTATAAATGTATCCATCTATTCCAAATGGACCATGATATCCCTGTTCCGCAAGTGCATGGCCGGCTTTAACAGTCCATTTTTGAAAGGCGCTTTCCCATGAGTTTTCTGAATGATGCCACAATCGAGGGACGTCAGACGGCAGTCCTTCTAATGTTTTGCCTAGGTAGTGGCCAAGATACTGTCCCCGTGGATTTACAATAAATCGGGTCACATCAAGAATTTCAATTTCACCTGAAGGCAAAACCACACCTTGATAGGAAAGATCAGCAATTCTTTCTCGCCAAGGCTCTATTATAAGCTTTTTTTCGAGGAAGGATGTTTTAGCCAGCTCGTTCTCAATCCATTTTGTTTGATTGACTTCTAGAGACTGCCCAGAAATCAAATGAAGAAAATTGCGCCCTGAAGAACCGAAGATTGCCTTGACGACGATCTTAGTTCCAATGGGGAAATTCAGAAGAACTTTGTTTAATTCATCTAATGTGGAAACTTGATAAGAATCCTGGGCTAAAGATCCATACATAGAATGGGAAAAAAGTTTGCCGAAGATGTTTTTTTTGGATTCCTTTTCGCTCCAAAGTTGGTCTGGTGTCGTTGGCTCTGATTTAACTATGGATGGGTATAGTGGACTTAAAGCGCGCACAGACGACGGACTCCAACCCCAAGGCTGTGGAGCTGCTAATTTTCGGCCTTTAAGTCCATTTTCTGGATCATTGAATGATTCGAGAAATTCAGGCAATTCGAAACCGCATTTCTGAAGCATCGTCAGGAATTCAGTTCCTGGCTTTTTCTTGACCAAAACAATGTCATCAGACTTAGCTAAAAACATCATGAGACTTGAGAAGTCGTCGCAAAGATCGGCCATTTGCCTTGGTGGATTATAGGAACCATTGGGACTACTAATTTCTTGCTCGCAAGTTGGATTAAACCAAAAGACCCGAGGAGGTCGACCTTTTGAGGCGCTAAAAATCTGCATTTGTCTAATAAACTCGTCATCAAGGCCTGCTTGTTTGCGACTGTTGATATCGAAAAATGCAGCCTTACCTCGCATTGGAGTCAAAGGAAAATGAAGATGCTCCATGTAAGCCTTCCAAAGACTTTGATTTGGTGCTTTCCAGCGATTCATCCAAATGACACCGTGCTTAACATGACCAATTTCATCGATAAGAACTTTTTGAAGAACATCAGCGGTCACATGATCGCCCAATTCAGAAAATTTGTTTTTGTATTGCAATGAAAAATCCAGATTGGCCTGCTCAAAGGTAAGGGACATGCCGGCCACAAATTCTTCTGGAGTGGACATTGTTTTTAGAGAGTTCCAAAAAAAGCCATTGAGCGGCATCTCGCCAAATTCAACGCCGAGTTCTTTCATGCGTTGAATATATAATTGCATGTGGATTTGCTCTTCTTCGATCGTGTTGACAATACCAAGTTGAAATGACTCTGGGGAGTCAGGGAACTTTAAGAGAGCCAATGCCATCAATTCAATTGCAAGCAATTCATGATTGGCAAAAAAATGCAGTACCTGCCCACGAGATTCTGCGTGATCCAAACTAGAAGATTTAGGGAATTTGTAATTTGATTTTGTCTTTGGTCGGTGATCAAGTGAAAGTCCAGGGGGTCGTCCGGGGAGATCAGGTGTCAAGAACGGCGTCGCTTTCTTTACAGATTCAAAAGCGGTTGAAGAACTGTCCGTTAGCTTATCTTTTAAATTAGTAGAGTAGAGCAAACGCTCTGCAAATAATTCTATCTTGGGGCGCGTCAGTGTCATGGAATCTACAATCCTAAATAAAGTCGGGAGCAATGGATTTCCCACCTTATTACAGGTGGACCTTTTTCCAAAGTGCTTATCATTGAGGTGAGCTGCGGACCTCTGATATTTTAAGGCAATAGACGAGACCTATTAGATTGGCCGGCCAGGCCTTCCAACATATGTCGAGGTATGTTACATCTTTGCGATCTGACAATGAAGAATCATTGATATGCAGCTAATTTAATGAAATGAAAGGATTTTTATGAAAATGATTTTTATGAAAGATGGAGTGAAGGCATTTTTATTCGTAACTGCAATGGTGGGCTCAAGCCAATTGTTTGGCGCCGACTACGAAGTCGAAGGGCGATTCAAGCTGTACAGCAAAGCTCATCAAGTGCCGAGCGCTGGATGTGATGAATATCTACAACTAGACCTAGTCAAGAACCCCGAAATTGGTACAAATGGAATGGTTGCAAACTTGGGTAAAAGATTAAGTGGCGTTTGTAGATTACACGTCAATCCTGATGAGCGGTCGTACGACTTGATTTCTAAAAGAACGTCATGTGGTGAAGTGATCTATTCGGGCGTTAAGTCGAACCGATTGGGTCAAACTGATTCAATTGAGATTGTTGATAGCCGAAATTCAATTTGCGATAACATTGTTTTAGCTAACGTTGTTGTTCGCGAGACAAGAAGCGATGTTGTCAAACATTTCTATAGCTACGATAAAGCTCTATCCTCAGAATCTAAGCCAACAAAATTTTCATGTGACGGTGTCGCAGGTGTCGATGAATGGGTCATTTACCTTGATTTAGAGAAAAAATTAGCAGGCTTCTTTGACAATGATAACACGACTGTCATTCCACTGGTGGACACATTGATACTTGAATCGAATCCTCCTCAAGGTGTCTATACCTTTAATGGTCAGGACACTGGTGGTGGAGAATTTGAAACTTTGAAAATTACATTTAATGATTTTACCTTGGCCTCATCGATAACATTTAATCCCAATACAAAAGATGAGTTGACCCACGTGGTG
>JAPLFV010000316.1:8271-10567 GCA_026390495.1 Pseudomonadota bacterium
AGACAAAGAATTAGACATTGAAAATTGATTTTCGTGGAAAAGTCCAATTCAAATGGCTTGAAATTCCATGGCTCGTTAGATTTTTATTGGTGTGCCCTTGACACTTTTTTTAGTGAACTTATTGTTTGTTTAGAGGTGATTCGCCGGGAATCACCCCCAAAAAAAACTTAAGGAGGACACATATATGCAAGCTTTAGATCTATGGAGAGCGAGTCGTTTACCGAATTCATTGTTTCGGGATTTCTGGGGTGCATTGGAGGAGTCAGAGAAAGCAGCTGTGCAAGCTAACAGGGTTCCTGAGTTTTCATTGGCTTGCGATATTACCGAGACTAATCATGGATATCAGCTCTCGTTTGATGTTCCTGGTTTGAAGAAAGATGAGATTTCTATCGAGATGAATGGCAACCGACTGACTGTGAGTGGTGAGCGGAAACGAAAGGAAGAAAAGCAAGAGGGCAAATACTTTCGTAGTGAATTGACTTACGGTAAATTTACGAGAACCTTTGAGTTGCCTGAAGGCACAAATGCTGCAAGATGGTGCTAAAGGGTTTCTTAAAAATATAACAAGTAAGCTTGATCCAACGTCCCCGAACTGAATCCTGCCAACGACCTTTCATTTAAGCCTGCCAAAGGAGCCGCATCGAACTGATGCGGCTCTTCTCTTTATTTCACTTCAACACAGAATGCTTGATTGGCAAAACAAGGTTCGATCTAACCAAGTTCCAAAATAATCTAATAAATACAGTGGCTTGATAATATAACTAATACCTTAGTTGACATGCAACTAAGGTATTAGTTATATTTAAATCACGGAGGATTAATCTAAATGAAGAACGTGGACGTGGACAAAAAATTAACTGAAGTTGAGTTTGAGCTGATGTCGATTCTTTGGAAAATTCAAGAAGGAACTGTCAAGGATGTGATGGTACATTTGCCCGCAGGGCGCAATTTAGCCTATACATCCGTTTCAACGATACTTCGAATTCTCGAGCAAAAAAACATTCTTTCAACAAAGAAAGTCGGGAGAGGACACGTATACATTCCATCGCTATCAAAGTCAGATTTTGAATTGAGTACGGTAAACGATATCGTGAATCGAGTGTTTCATGGCGCGCCATCCGCGTTAGTAAAACAATTGCTCGACACAAAGAATTTGACATCAAGTGAATTGACGGAATTGAAATCTCTGATTGCAGAATACGAGCGTCAACAATGATTGCAGTTAAAATGGCTTTGGTTTATTTGACCGTAAATTTCTTCATATTTTTTGTGTTTGGAGTTCTAAAACTGACAAATTGTTTGGGCTTTAGATTCAAAGCAGATATAGATGCTGGGGCCAAACTTCGATTGCACTATATGATGGTGATATCGATTTTCATTGTATCTGGAATAACTTGGTTGTTAGTTGGGCATACATCAAATCAAAATGTGTTTGAACCTCCGGTAAAAATTTGGGCGGCTCCTTCGAGCAAAGAGTTTGCAAAAACTTATTTGGATTCAAACGGCAATGGTTTCCTGAGCGTGTCTGACAATATGAGTGCAAAGGCTTTTGATGGAACACTGCTGTCAGATGTTGCGCAATATGGTGCGCTGTTGGGGCTGGGTATTTTAATGTTTATGTTTAGCAGGGATCTTCTTTCCCTCAAAAGAATTATTAAAGACTCACATCGATTGCGAGTAGTCCATTCCGTTAAGATTTTAATCAATGATCGATTCCTAGTGCCGTTTTCTTTTTGGTTGCCGTTTCGCAGATTTGTTGTGATTCCGTCGTCCATGTTAGCAATAGATCCCATTTTTCTGCGCTGTTCTATTTTGCATGAAATTCAACACCATCGCCAAGGCGATACAAAAATGGTGTATCTATTAAAATTGGTTAGAGTCCTATTTCCATTTAATGTAGCCGCTCATCGTTGGATGAATTGGATATCTGAAATTCAAGAGTTTGCCTGTGATGAAACTTTGATTGGCCAAAGCAAAGTAGAGTCATTGCAATATGCGCGTTGCCTCGTTGAGGTAGCGGATCACGCACTTGGTCAAACACCAATTCCAGTTGGCGCCACTGGAGTTACGTTTTTGGTCGAGCAGAAATTATTGAAACAAAGGATTGTTAAAATGATGACAGCAAAAGGGTATCTCAGCGCATTTAAGCAGCAGATGTTTAGTCTCGCTATTGGCGGTTTATTAGTTTGTACTCTTGGAATTAGTGCATTGGGTGTTAGTAGCGTCGTTTTGGATCAAAGGATATCACGTTCAAAGGCCGAGACATTGATAAGTCGAATGTCTATGTCAGGTGAGT
>JAPLFV010000099.1:0-1025 GCA_026390495.1 Pseudomonadota bacterium
GATATGGAATTCTTCATGGAGGTTACAGAGTTGAAACTGGGCAGTTTCAGAATGCTTTTAAAGCAAGATTTGCATCGAAAGATGGATTTGTACCAAATCTAGAACGCCGTAAATCATTGGAAAGTGCGATAGGTGAATTGCTACGCTCTCATTCATGTGTTGATTGGGAGGGAGCTTCAAAATACATTGCTCAGAGTATTCCATATTCGCATTTTGAGATGCGGGGACAGCTGCTGAGGAGAAGCGCTGAATGGTCGACAAAGTATAAAGCATCCAAAATTTATAGTGCGATAGCATGGATGAGTGATTCTTTTTTTGTTGGACTGGCGGCACTTCAATCCGAGATAAATAATGCCAAACTTATCGGGATTCAGCATGGTGGATATTATGGATATGCCAAAGTTCACAGCCATGTTTTTAATACAGAGTACCAATTTTTAGATGAATTTGTTTCTTGGGGTTGGGATGGTCGGGAAACAGTTTTTGGCAACATATCAGCAAAGATTATTCCATTTGGATCGATTCACCTGCGAAATATTTCTAAAGGATCTAATGTCAATTCTCATTTGGGTCGGCCAAAGAATTTACCTATTTTGTTTGTTGTTGGCCCATTCAATCGCATTGCCTTTAAGTGTGAGTTTTACTTTTCCTATGAAACATTTTTAAAAGAAGTATTCCCTAATAACGCTCTAGCGCTGAGTAGAGTTGCAGTCAGTACGAAAAAAGACATACACGTCAAGGGGTCAGGAGATATTTTTACAGATTCTAACTACATAAGTATTGTAGAGAAGCATTGCCAAATTGCTTCAGTAAAAACTGAAACACTAAATTTTAATTTGCGGGCATTTGATCTGTTTCATAACTACAGCATCGTATGTTTTGACACGTTAGGGACGGGATTTTTCGAGGCTATTCGTGCAGGAGTCGTGGCATTTCTTTTGCCTAGTGCTCAAATTTCCCCCGTAATGGAGTCTACTGTGAAGCCGTCAGAGCTGTTTTTCTTGGATCCCAATACTGATCTTGAC
>JAPLFV010000099.1:1055-2994 GCA_026390495.1 Pseudomonadota bacterium
TTGGAGAGTAGATTTCAGACAGCGCTTTTAGAAAGTGAAGGTTTCTTGAAGACTTATGGAAAAGTAGCAGAAGGAGGCTTTTTTGATTTGATTTCCAAGAAGTCGTGATTGGTCTATTTTCGTACTTATTCCATCTGATTTGCCTGTGTCTATTTTTTTGATGTTTTACTTTGTAGAAGTCATTTTTTCTATAAACTGTTGAGTCAACGAGACTCACTTTTGATAAGAGGCGTATAAACTTGAAAGAAGCCAAGTTATTTTTAATATGGATTATTTTTTCCATGCCAGGACGCTTAGGCGTTTGGCTTCGAAACATGTATTTGCGTTCGAGATTGAGTCAGTTTGGTGACAATATTTCGACGGAGGCTTTCACAGAATTTTTAGGTGGAGACACTATGTCGATAGGCAGTGGTACATCGATACGCCGCTTTTGCTCTATTGTAGCGACAAGTGGCGGCCAGTTGAAGATTGGTGATCGAGTTTGCATTAATTCAAACACAACAGTAAATGCCGCTGATGGTGGTAGAATTTTGATTGGCGATGATGTGATTATAGCTCAGAATGTGGTTATTCGAGCATCTGATCATGTTTTTTCCGATACTAGTAAACCGATAAGTGCTCAGGGGCATAAAGGTGGATATATTGAGATTGGAGCAGGTAGTTGGATTGGCGCAAATGTCGTTATTGTCAAGAATGTTCGAATTGGAAAGAATGTAGTCGTGGGGGCAGGAAGTGTGGTGACAAAAGACATTCCTGATCGGACTATTGCAGTTGGGGTGCCTGCTCGAGTACTTAAATCTATTACATGAAATGGTTAAGAAGGATCTTGAGCTCTAGGCCGAGGCTGCGCTAGTGCGCATTCCGGGCTAGTGGACTATTTTTCCAAAGATTCAGGTTTGAACGCGGAAACGTGTGTTTGGTTCAATTGTTAGAAAAACGCAACTTTAACTGCGTTTGATTTGCATACTATCCAGGTGTTGAGAAAGTACTTCTAAACACAAAAAATTTTATGCGGAGTATTCTTAAATTTATAAGCATTGTGTCTAAAAAACCAATTCTATTGGATCTCTTGTGAACCTTTAAAACAGCAATTGTAGCATCAGCCAATTTTTTGACCGAAGCGCTTGCGCTATTGGCGTGCAGTCTGTAGTAGCCTAAAATTTCGTTTGTAATGTTTATTTTTGCCCCTGCTTCTGCGGCTCGAATCCAGAGGTCAAAATCTTCTGCCGTAATAAACTCTCGTCTTTCATTGAATAATCCAATTTTTGATAGGAAGTCTCGTTTTATGACAATAGCTGACGTTGACAAACAATTTCCGTGTTTTAGCAAGTTACTATATGCACATCGCGAGGTTGGCCCATAATAATGTGGAACCAACTGGCTATCTGAATCATAGAAAAAATATTCCGCATGGCAAACTAGGTCGAAGTCTTTTGATAGTGCGCTTAGGCAAACCTCAAGTTTTCTTGGCTCCCAATAATCGTCGCTGTCCAAAAAAGCAATAAACTGACCAGTGGCAAGTTTGATTGCATGGTTTCTACTTGATGCTATGACACCGTGGTTTGAAAAGTTGATAAATTTTATTCTCGAATCATTAAATTCTCGAACTGTGGCTTCTGTGTCGTCACTGCTAAAATTGTTGACTACTATTAACTCCCAGTTGGTATGAGTTTGAGTCATGACAGAAGAAATTGCTTTTCCAATGAAATTAGCCTGGTTGTAGGTAGGCATTACGATAGAGACTAAACTCGTCGAAGAATTTCGGATATCACTCAATTTGAACTCTCCAGCATCTTAATGAGCTCGTCTATTTCATTAATAAAATCACCTTCGGAATGCCATCCAAACAATTTCTGAATTTTTGTTGGATCATATTCGTATTGGTCTTCATTCAGAGCGTTGACTTGATCTGCAATGATAATAGGTATCTCTCGAAAAA
>JAPLFV010000078.1 GCA_026390495.1 Pseudomonadota bacterium
TTAATGGCTGCGCTCAATCAATATCATCTCGATTAAAAACCATTGAAGATCCAAGTTTCTGTTCTGTCTATCTACAGCCTGCCTTACATACGCAGACTGCTTTCCTTAAAGATGTTGTGGTCACCTACTGGCCAAACGCTAACACCATCTCACCCAACGAGTTGACGAACGAAATCTGGAGGGAGATTGGAGCTCTCTTGGCGATGCTGCACTCAATTCCATGTAGTCAATCAAATTCCACTTCAACTTGTTCGGTTGAAACCCTACTTTCCGAAGTCAATCAAAAACTAGAACTCTGCTTTGGTAAATTAACTTCAGAATCAGATAATTTTCTCCATCTGGTGACAGTTGCAGAAGCCTGGAGATGTATCATTTTTGCAGATGATTTTAGCCAGAGAATAATTGATATCGTAATGGGAAATAAAACTTGGGCTCATGGCGATTTTCACCTTGGCCAAATCGTGCGCGTTTGCCAAGACGATCAGGAATCGTTGCGCTTAATCGATATTGATACCCTAAGTCCCTCGGCACCAGAATTGGATTTAGCAAGGCCAGCAGCACTTTTTGCGGCTGGAATTCTTCCTGGAGATGTTTGGACGTCGTTCCTCGATAGTTACTGGCAAAATCGTTTTCAGCTAACCCTAGATGAGTCCAAGTTTTGGTCTTCCGCGGACCTGCTTGTTCAAGTCCTGACTGTCAAGCTAGCCATCATTGCCATAAACCGTGCTATTGATGCGGGCCTCTGTTTGGAGCCAACGGAGCTGCAAATTGTAGAAACATGTAGGAGCATTGGAATGAAATATAAGAATTAAAAGATAGTTTTCAACTATCGAGTCAAGAACATAACAACGTTAAAAGGAGTCACTATGCAAAACGCAATCAAATGCCCAAAATGTCCAGGAACAATGCGAACTCATTCAAGAGGAAACGTCCACATAGAGCAATGTGAGAATTGCCGCGGAATTTTCCTTGATTATGGTGAAATCGAAGCCTTAACTCAGATGCAAAATCAATGGGCGAATCAAGGGCCAAATACTATGCATCAAGCTCCTCCTCCACCCCAGTCATACCCTGTACAACCAGGCTGGAGTCATCAGAATCAATCGCACCACCATCAACATCCGCATTACTATAAAAAGCGTGGCTTTTTAGGAATGCTATTTTCGTCTTGATGAAAGAGGTGTTGGGTCAATCATAAAAAGATTAGACAAAACATTCAGAAAACATTTGGCCCCTTTGTACTAAAAAAACAAGGGGGCTTTTAATGAAAGACCTGCCCATTCTGTAGCGCCAAAAATAACGTCATCTTCATTCGCAATATTGATGTTCCTTAAGACTTCAAATTCAACCGCATGGTTTACTCTAAACAAGTCAGCTGACAGAACTATAAATGAATCATTTATTTTCAACTTCTGCAGAAGCGTCGCACACTGCTTTTGAGTGCATTTGGAAGCATCTATCAAAGTTCATAAAAGAGTCTCCGAAATAGACATTATTGCTCTTAGATAGAGTACGATCCCTCAATTTGATACGCGATAAATATTAGGAATATTACTTCAATATTAAACGAAGCCCTTTGGCAACTTTCTTTAGAATCTTGTCTTCTGCCTTTGTTCTGAGTTTGACTATATAGGTATCCATTTTAACATTGCGCATCCCACTAGGCATCTTCAATTCAATCAATTGGAATTTTTCAATCAGTCTTCGATTGTGAAGATTGACAATAAATCGTGGGCAATGCAAAGCAGCGACTCCGCTTCTAGCGAGTTCAAGTGCGCTCTCCAGCAATTCACACTCGTATTGAATATTCCTTGAATATCGATCGCTAGGCCAGCAGTCGAGCGATTGATAGCCTGTCACGGATCCCTTCAAAGGAGTTATTGGAACCGCGTAAGGGACGTCTTGAACCTGCATACCTTCGAATGAATTGCGTCTCATAAAAGAAGCCATTTCGAAGTGACCTACCTTTAAAAATTCCAAATCTCGATGGGGCATTGGCGCATAAGTCAATCCGATGTCGACAACCTGATCCAAAACGGCTTTTTCGATATCACCAGGTACTAGTTCCATAAAGCGAATCTTATTGTTAGGCAAAATGGTCGATACAAATTCCCCCAAAAAATAAGTACTAAAGACCTCAAATGAACCGATTGCAAACGGCACCGAGGCCACCTCGTGGCTGGATTTTACGGCATTCTTGATTCCGTCAAAGTCTGAAAGTAGTTTTTGACTGAGCGAGTACAGCTTTCTACCTGCGTCATTAATCTCAATGCCTCGACCAACTCGATCGAATAGAGTGCAACCCATTTCGTTTTCAAGGCAAGCAATGCCACGTGAAAGGGAGCTCGGTGAAAGTCTAAGCAGTTCGGCGGCTTTATGCATGCTTCCGGTTTGCGCAACGATGGTGAAATATGTAAGTTGATTCATGTCCATATCGCAACATTAAATGCTATTTAAGCACTATAACGCAACAAAAATTTTTCATAAGCTTGATTTCGAGAAATTTGTTCTCATATTCAAAATAATTAATAGGAGCTTTTATGAAAATCAGGACAATCTGTTATTTGGCAACTCTAACTGGATCTCTACTATTTGAAGCTTTAGGCTTAGCAAACGGCAATCAGCATATCGCGACAGGACGATATACGGACTACGATACGACACAATGCACACACGCAGACTGGAAGAGAATCTTAGAAAATTCTATTGAAAATGGAGAATCAAAGCCATGTCCACCAGGTATGGGCAAAGTTCAATGGCTTGAAAATGACTGGAGCTCCTCGACCACTTGCCAGATCGTGAATAGCAATCAAGATCGTACTATTTGGCGGTACGAGGCAGTGGTAACTCGAAAGGTCAGTTGTTCTTACTATTGAAGTAAAAACTTTAATACTGGATAGAATTTGGGTTCC
Source organism: Pseudomonadota bacterium (assembly GCA_026390495.1). Taxonomy (GTDB): domain Bacteria; phylum Bdellovibrionota_B; class Oligoflexia; order Oligoflexales; family RGVZ01; genus CAMDKS01. The sequence goes on from JAPLFV010000078.1 coordinate 2,913, forward strand.
TCGTGAGATACTTTCGATGTTTCGCGAGGAATCTATGCAATAATTTGCACCGTTCAATGAGGACATTTAAGCGGCCATCTAACTTGGTCAATATTCAATTTTTCTGTAGTTCGTTTCCAACTTGAAGATTTTTTATCAGCCAAATGCAAAACAGGGAGTATATTCCCATGCCTACAATCCAGATGAAATTTGAATCTATAAAATAAAATGTTGCACTGCTACCGATGGCCTTGGCAGTAAACTGTATTAATAGGATTAAAGAGTATATAGCGCCTTGATGGCTTTTCTGCGGCAGTAAATCAAACAATAACGTCTGAGAAAATGCAGTAAAGAATAGCTCGCCTATTGTTTGTAACAAGACCGCTACAATATAGGCCCACATAAAATCCTTACCCATTCCTAAAACAATTGTAGAAAGAAAAGTTAGGATGATTCCTGTCGTTAAGGAAGCTCTGAAAGAGTGAATCTTTTTGGTTAGCCAAACAGTAAGGCCCATACAAAGAAACGTATTGATCATAAATATCATTGAAAATACGGCGATGCCTCGATCCTTAAAAACGATTCTTGATTGTGCTGCACTGACACTGAAAAAAAGATCGGTCATAAAGTCGTAACTGAGAAGTATCGCAATAAAGCTTAGTACTTTTTTGTTGGTTAGCAGGGCGAAAGGACGTTCAGTTAAAGGGTTTTCAACATCAGTAGAGTTTGGAGCTAGGGATTGGGATGGCAAGAATTTTAAACCAAACAGGAATGCCAATATGGATGTCGCAGCATCAAACAAGAAAATGACTTTAAGTCCAACCTGAGAAAAGATAAACGTTATAAAATTTGAAATGAGCACTGCGCCATTGAAGGCTGTCCTCAGCCAAGCAAAAGACTCGCGCCACATTGGCTGTGGAACTGTTTGAGTCAATAGCAAGCGCACCGTGGGACGAAATAGTCCTTGGCCAAAGCCAGCCAGCATAGCTGCTAATAAAATGCTGGCGAAGGAACTCATATAGGGAATTGACGCAAGGCCTATTGCCGAGATCGCAAATGAGGTTAAGATGACATTTCGGAAGCCAAATTTATCACCACTGAATCCTCCCCAAAGGATTCCAATGGCAATGGCAACCTTTGAAAAGCCAAGGATCAGTGACGACTCTTCATTGCTAAATGAATAGTCCACTAGGAGCATCGGAAAAAATTTCAGACCTAAATCGCCAATCTTATTGACAGTGGATGTTGCAATAGTTGGCAATGAGGCTTTGAATGCCGGAGTTGCAAAAGAGTTGCGAAACTTAGCGAATCCTCTTCGGAACATTATGCAACCTAAGGCAAAATTTGAAATTGTCTAAAGATTTCCACCTGAAAAATGCATTCGCTTTTAGCTGCGATCGCCAATTTGCTGAGAGAGATAATTTTGAAGTCCAATATCTTTGATGACACTCAATTGAGTCTCAATCCAATCGGCATGCTCTTCCTCGCTAACCAATATCTTCTCCAAAAGATCTCGAGTGCCGTGATCACTTGCTTCCCAGCATAACTCAATAGCAACTCGCAAGCGTGGAATAGCCTCCATCTCCAAGGCTAAATCTGATTCAAGCTGCTCTTTAACGTTTTCACCAATTTTTAGTTTCCCAAGTCTTTGAAGATTTGGCAGCCCTTCCAAAAATAAAATTCGATCCGTGAGCTGGGAAGCATGTTTCATTTCATCGATCGACTCTTTGTAAATTTTGTCGCCAATGATATTAAATCCCCAGTTCTTACACATTTTTGCATGCAAAAAATATTGGTTAATTGCAGTCAATTCTCCAGTTAATATATCGTTTAAGGCCGCAATAACCTTGGCATTACCTTTCATAGAACTCTCTCCTGAATTATAAATATATAAACAGATTTTGGTGATAAAAAATGATTGTGGTTAGTTTTGACTATTAGTCAGAAAGAGTCGACAAGTTTTTGAGGTCTAGCAAAATGATATGTTTGTACTTGATCATTAGATTGCCATTAGTTCGATTGATTTGGAGTGGTCTGGCAGGTTGGAGATTTTTTATTGGAACAAATTTTTTTCACGTCTTGGGCGCATGCACCGCAATTCATTCCAACATGATGCTCAGACTGTATATCTTTCAATGTCTTTCCTTGTTCAATTAAGGCTTCAAGAGTTTTTTCACTGACATTTTGACAAAGGCAA
>JAPLFV010000428.1 GCA_026390495.1 Pseudomonadota bacterium
TATGGACTTTTGATTTAGCTTTCCAGTGTAAGTAAATTTCTTTACAACCCCATCTTCATCGCCAAGAAGCCAATTTGCCTCTAAAACAGTAACTCCTTCAGCGTTATATCTGACTTCTTTTCCATGCCTAAGGCCATCTTTAAACTCAATGGATCTCGATAATTTGCCATTTTCCCACTCTTTTTGGACACCTTGCGCTTTATCGTCGATATAATTAACTTCGCAGGTCTTACTGCCATCTGTGTCGAACCAAGTAAACATACCCTGCTTTTTGCCTTTCTTATAAAACTCAACTCTCTCCTTTTTTCCATTTTCGTAATAGTGAGTTTGCTCACCTTCAAGAACACCTTCAACCATCCGTGTTTCACTTTTCAAAGCACCCGAATAATAATTCGTTTTCTGAATCTCTGGTTGACCACCAAAAACAATATTTGCGCTTAGACTCATCGCAACTAAACTTAATCCCAAGAAATTTACCGACCACTTTTTCATTTCCGACTCCGATCATAGATGTGTAGCTTCGTATTAGAAGGAGATTGGGTCATCCAGTCTCAAAACGGACTATAGCGAAGTACTCAGTAGCAAAATTGACTGACATTGCTAAACGACAATATTAAAGCCAACGATAAACATCTAAAGATTTCAGCAACAAAGAACTGCATGTTGCCTATCAATCCTCATAAACCTCTAACAAATCAGGTTTGGAGGCTACTTTCTTATAGTTTGAATCACTCTTGATTCTACCAAGATGCAAGGACACCCGACAAAAGTAGGGAATGGCACTGAATCAAGGACAATGCAGCAATCTCAGTCAACTCCAACCGTCATGTTATGGAAGCAGCAAAAAGACCAAAGAAGAGCTCTGGCCTATCTTGGCTGGTTTCAATGTTTATTTATTTTTCGTCATTTAATTATCTAGAAAAGACGTACGGCAGTGCCTTTGCCTGGATTGGATTATTATATGGCATCTACCTCATTCATAGGAAATCAGATAGCCATTGGACACAATGACAATCCCAGAGCAGAATTTTTAGATTAGCTTCTGACATTGGCTACAGATGAGTGACTCAAATTATTTTTTTGCGAAAATAATAGGCCATTCAGATGTCGGTTTTCCACCGCGATACTGGGCCAAAAACAGTTTATTACCTTCAATCTTATAAGTGCTAGATAGATAAGAGCCCAATGCTGGCTCTGCATCACTATCCTTAGTCAGCTTCTTTCCAGATACTTCCTTCGGAGCCCCCATCGCCCAATCTGAATATCCATAGACGAGGTTTGATTTAAATAAATCAGCAGTTTGCTGTTGGTGTACAGAGGCTTGAATCGATTCAACTTTATATGTTAACTCAGTCCACTTTAATACATCGCGAGATTCTGCTGAGGTAGAATTTGAAAATTTTCGAATCAATTGAAAACTCTTTAAAGCCGCCTCACACTTTGCCCCGGAGTAAGTTAAGAGATTACGCTCAAATGTAGTTTCTCCAAAAATAATTTCCTCAATTTGAGAGGTGTTGTTTTGATCTGCGATACAATCAGACTGATAAGAATTTCCGACAAGGCCAATGCCAGTCGTTGGATTGGGTTTTGGCTTATCTTTACCTTGCTCTGTGCTTTCGCCCTCACCACAGCCTGTCAGAGCAAACATTGCCAAAATTGATCCTACCAATACTGATGCTTTCATATGACCTCCCTATGAGACACAGCTACATATAAATATAAGCTACTTGAGGTCCATATCATAGAAAAGAGCACATAAACAACCACCAGGGCGGCACGGAATCACCTGTAGATGGCGAATTTATAAGCAATAGTTGTTCGAGCCTTGTCGTCAATAAAGCCGCAATGTATGCCCGTCAGGCCTCATTATGGGGCCTTGGCCACTGGAATTTAGACTTATACTCAAGACTGGCGACAGCCTACATTTAATCTCAATCACATGATATCTTAGTGATGAAATCATTCTAATAATCCATCGTCCTTAACTAACATTATCAGCGTTACAAAAATGGAATATAAGATGCATCACCTTTTCCGGACACTCTTGACTCTACATTTATTGACCTCAATCGCTTCAGCACAGGAGAAAAGCTCTGCAGAAGCCAATCAAGTCAAAGCCTATTGCGCCGACCTAACCGCGGTCATTGCTGATCCAAACTTCAAAGCTAAGCCGCCTGCTGCGAAGCAGACAGCAATTGCCCAAGCTTCAGATCGAACTCTGAAGTCGAAAGATCTCAAAAAACGTATTGTCACGGCAGGCAAGCAAGATCCCAGCGCTATCAAACAAGCCCTATATGCGATCGTCAAAGATTCGTGGCGGTGTCCGGCATTCGACCTTGTCTATCCGGATTGAACCATATTCAAGAAGCACGACGAGGTGAATCCAAGGATTTATTTAGTGTGATGAGTTTGTTGAGATTAGACGCGAGGCGCCAAGTCTTTACCTTTAACTGTCAATTTAACTGGTCTCCCGATGCGACACCGTTTGATACAAATATATGCCAATTCCGGTCCAAATCATTGCAAAGAATAGCAAATCCATCGGCAGTACCGATTCACCAAACACCAGCACGGCTAACAGAAACTTTCCGGTGGGCGAGATATAATTGAGCATTCCCATTGTTGTCATGGAAAGTTTTTGTGTTGCAAACGCAAACCAAAGCAAAGGCAAGGCAGTCATAGCGCCACTCAAAACAAACAGAAACTTAAACCTAGTCCATTCACTCAAAATTACAGATTGTCCATCAGATCCGGAAATCAAAATCCAAACCATGGCTAGTAAAAATAAAATCAGAAACTCAGTGAGTAAAGCAGTCATCGCTGGTAACGCAAACGCCTTTCTAATCAAACTATAAAAACTAAACGTCAAAGCCAGCCCTATCGCCATCAATGGGATCTCACCCACATGAAAGCTGTAAAACAAAACTCCAAAAAACACGAGAATCACGCCTACCCATTGACTTAGTCTCAATCGCTCCTTTAATAGAACGACACCTAGTGATGAGCTTAAAAGTGGAGAAATAAAATACCCCAAACTCATTTCAACGACTCGATGACTAGAAACTCCGATCACATATATCCACCAATTACCTCCAATGAGTAGAGCGGATAGAAGTAACCACATAGATCTACTAGCACCGAATTCAAACTTCTGAACAGACTTAAAATAAGGAACAAAGCTTAACCCATATAGAAAAGGAAATGCCCAAATGGCTCTAAACAGAAAGACTATAAACGGGTCAACGCCTTCGAATAATCGCCAAAATAGTGGCATCAAAGCCCAAAATAAATAGGCACCAACTCCTGCAATCCATCCTACTCCAAGCAGAGATTTATGTATCTCTTTTTGGGGGCTATCTTGTTTTTCCAAATCAAGATTCATGTTTGATAAACCACGTGAGATCGCCACGCAGATATTTTTGCTGCGGTAAGTTTGAAATCCAACTGAGTTTGATATTCGGGATAATCATCATAAAGAGATTTTGGATTTTGACTCCAGGAAACCATCTTTTGAACCCAAATTAAATCAACTGGAATATTTGCAATCGATTTTAGAAAAAAATTATTGGCGATCTTCGACCTGTTATGAAAAACTTGCGTCGGACCTTTGCCACAATCAAAAATCGAACACAATCGCTCCTGTTGCTCCTCATTCAATTTCCCATACCACCATGCAACAGATTCGACCAATTTAGTCTTTCTGAACTTCCTAAAACTAGCCTCGTCTTTTGCTAACGCATCGACCTGCTTTTGTTGGCGTTCAGTAAAATATTCTGAGGCCGCTTCACGGTTAGTCGCGTTTAGGCCATTCACAATTAGTATGAACTGAGGAGCAATCTTAGCGACAAACAAAGTTCGTTGTTGCTGAGTGCGCTCAAAAAGCACCGTAATCTCATCGGAAGACAGCCCATCACTCCACTGATCATGAAAACCATCGAGTACGTTCAAGTAGTCAGTCAGCCATTCTTTTTTTAGCCAATTCATATTTTGATCAACAACTTTACGAACGTCTGACTTTTGACTGGAGGATAAATCAAAAACCTTTGCCACTTCACGGGTTGCAATAAACTCAAAATAATGCAAACCCAACCGATAAAGGCTGCATGACGTGAACAAAATTGAGCATAAGAATACTATATAAAATCGCAATTTATGCGGCTTCAACGGGGCACCTGAAAACGACTAAGGACTAAATCCTTTAAATTTTTTGTCAAAAGAATTTTACTCGACTTAACAGTGGTTTTGGGCATAACGTTGTAGGCTGCGCGCATCATTTTACCACTTAAGGTGGGATGAATTTCATTCTCGCCACGAACAAAATCTCTTAAAATTTGTTTTGCACAGGTTTCGGCGTCTGAAAGCATCCAGGAAAGCCAATCAGGGAATCCAAACGTAGCTCCTTTTTCGATGATAGCTGTATCGACAAATCCCGGGGACGCAAAGGCGGCTCTAAATGGAGTTTCGAGCACTTCAAACTCAGCATGTAATGCTTTTGTAAATCCGACCACTCCGTGCTTTGATGCAACATAGGATGCCATAAACGGAGCTGGAACATGACCGGCAACCGATGCCATATTTAGGATTGAACCAAATCCTTGCTCTTCAAATAAATGGACCAAATTTCGGCAGATTCTCACAACAGAATAAAAATTTATATCCATGACTTTATCGAACGTCTCTGAAGACATCGTTGAAAATGGAGCAATATATTGCACTCCAGCATTATTGATCCATACATCAATTCGCCCGTGATTTTTCTTGATTTCATTAATGACGTTGCTGACGGAGAGTTCACTCCTGACATCGACCTCAATTGGCATCAAATCCCATCCCATGCGCCTTGATTGCAAAACCAATTCATCCAAATTTGCTTTGTTGATATCAAGGGCGCAGACCTTAGCACCAGATTCACATAATATCTTAGTAAGTTCTAACCCGATTCCAGCAGCGGCACCAGTAATCACCCAAACTTTAGCTCGGGCAAAAGTCTTCAATTGGGACATTGGACCCTCCCAGATACATTTTGCCTTTTTTGATGAAAGCATGGTGCATCATCCAACCAATACGCCCTCTCATCTTCTACGACTAAAATCTCTTCAAACTTTAGACCAAAATCGTCCCCTCCAATATGAGGTTCAATGGCCCACAAACCTCTCAAATCTCCCGCAAAATCCTTATTCAGCAATTGACCAAACAAGCCTCGGCTGAGAAGCTCCCAATATGATTGCCACCCAAAATGAATAAAAGACGCTTCTAGGGAGCCCACATTCTTATGCAAGCGGTGCCCTAAAACTCCAAAGGGGTACGTTGCATGTATGTTTATGTATCCGGCATCTTTCATCAAGTTATCAATCGTTGACCACAAATTCGATTTACTTTGTATCGATGAGGCAAGAATTGGCAAATCATGACGCAATCTGCTTAAAAAATTAATTCCTTGATCATAGCCTGGATGATCACCTAAGCAACCGCTAAAGCCAATATCGGCAACATAGCCATCTAAAATCGGCGCCACATCAAGAATAAAAATTTCATTTTCAACGATACGACGTTGACTCGGCAAATAATCCCAATAAGTTTTGACACCATTAAATCTTGTACGATCGCCCCACCAAACAAACGGCTTATGAAAAAACGTTTTGACTCCGTTGTCCCTGAGCCAAGTCTCCATCAATGTCGCCGTGTAATTTTCGGTCCAACCCTCTTGAATGAGGGCTGCGATTTCAGAAGCGCATTTCATAGCTAATTTTTGAGTCTTCAAATAGCCTGATTTTTCTTCGCTATTGTACATTCGACTGGCATTTGGCGATATCAAGTTAACAAAGGGCAATGAATTCACTTTAGAGGCCCAACTTAATATATGACTCATGATCAATCCCTTGCGCTAAAATTTAAACCTGAATCAACTTTCAAATTCTAAACTCAAATGAAAGAGCCTCTTTAAGCCAAAGGCTGAGTTCTGCTATCTAACAAAAAATCCAAGATAATGGGATTAACGGTGTCAGAAGCTTCTCGATGAACCCAATGACCACCCTCCAATATTCTAATCACAGGTTTAGCAACAACCAACTCCCATTCCGCTGTCGTAGGCGGCTCCAAAAATCCATCATCACGCCCCCACAAAATCAAAACGGGTCGATCAATTCGCTTTTCAACACTTTTAGTCTTCTTAGGTTTCAATACTAGACTAGCAAACGCCCGATATTGATTGAGTGGGCCCAAAGTCTTCTTTGCAAACAACTTAGAATCTTGCTGACGCAAATGCTGCGGCAATCTCCCAATCTCATTTGCAATCCAAGAGCAACTCCTTGGCGCATACTGAACCATGAGCTCTGGTAGCAACGGAATTTGCATAAGTCCCATATACCAACTTTTCCGCATTTGAGCTGTATTCTTGACTCTTTCTGAAAACATGTTGGTGTCAGTACCATTGATGACAATTAATTTGCCCATCCTCGCACCCAAGGCACGAGTCAAATTTAAGGCATGAACAACCCCTAAATCATGTCCAATGACGTTAACAGTTCGCATGCCAGACGGGTCCACGTGCTGCAATATTTCTAGGTGGTCTAATAAAATAGAATCCTCAGAATATCTTTCCACAGACGAGGCCGGCTCTGAATGAATGCATCCTCTAACGTAAGGAGCAACGATATGAAACTTCTCTTTGAAAAATTCTAACTGAGCTGACCATGCTTCTGGTCCATCAGGAAAGCCATGACAAAACATAACAATTGGAGCTTCCAATTTTGATGTATCTGAATTCGAAAATTCAATCCAAGAGGTCTTTAACCCACGAATAGTCCTCGAGACAAGGTATGCATCAAGGTCGGTTTCTATATCCGATCTACTTGCATTTGCATTCGATTTACTAGGATTTGATTTATTAAGCATGATTCATTTCACCACGATCAAACGTTACAACGGGAACCTTCTTCGCCTCTGGGAATGGCAAATTCCAGCTACCAAGATCTTTGGTTGCATCAATATGCATCTGTCTATGATTTGGATTTAAGATCCAACTGACATAGGGTGCGGCAATAAACATTCTGCGAATCTTTTCAGATTGATTCATCTTCTCGTACAAAGGAATACAACTTGCCAGGACTTCGAACCATGGATTCTTGTGTTTGAGGTGCTTGACGTTAAAAAATTTATAAAGCTCTGTGATCACCCAGGGAGCTGCTACCAGCTGAGCCCATGTAAAATCCGTCTTACGATGCCACCAGCCGCGCAAACCGCGATTTTGATGTTTATTAAGTTCAATCATCAAGTATGCGTAATTTGCATGCCTGCTTTCCTCTTCCAGGTGTCTGCGATGCAAATTAAAATAGAGAGGATCGACGTCATTTTTATTGCGATAGATACCTTGAAATATATTTATAGAAACTTCTTCAACATTGCTGACCACCCACCAAAACGCCTGACCACCTGATCTTGCATTGCGAATAATTGCGGCCTGAAAATGACTTCCAAAAGCTTTTGGTAGCAGTAAATCCAAATCATCCGACTCGATGCCGAGAGATTGACAAAACGTTGCCAGGTACCTTTTAAAGGCAGCTGCATGTTTTGCTTCCTCTAAAAAAAACTGTTCGCCGAGTGCCACAAGTTCAGGATTGACGGGATAATCTTTAAGAACATCATCCCATGCGAATTTCTTTAACTTTGGCAAACAGTCTTCCATCTCACTGATCGTCGCATTGACAATCAAACCCATCAGCTGAGACAGAGCTAACTTTTGCTCATTAGAAGCACCAGGGAAGGCGATGGACGATTCATCGAGGGGCAATAAAAATTTTTGAGCGTCAACCCCTATAGTCCAGTCAACGCAGGTATCCAAATCCCAAGCACATTTTTGTTGGAGCTTAAGATGATCACGAAGTTCGTTGTGATTGAATGGATTTGTGACCCTCATTCCCATCACTCCTCATACTAAGTAGCCACGTCAAAAAAATAAAAAATTTTAGCAACTTTCGAAATTATGGACGAGAATACGTCCAATATCAATCTCAAAGCAAGAGCGCATCTATACTAAGGTATCTTAAGTTGAGTCAAGATAAGCATTCCAAAAACCGTAGCCCCCACAAAGAATGCGCTAAAGGGCCACGATTCGATATGATTTCTACGGTTTTCTTAGTCTCAGTCTATCCACGCATGGCCTTGATATCTTGCAACAGAACCTGCTCGTGACCATTTGGATTGACTTTAAGATAAGTCTTTTGAACGATGCCCTTTGGATCGACAACAAATGTCGTTCGATCCCAATACATGTTGCCTTTAAACTCACTTTGTCCAACATTTAAAGCCTTCAACAGCTTAGCGTCCACATCTGACAAAAGGTCGATCTTAAAAGAAAATTTATTGCAAAAATTCTTGTGACTAGCGACATCGTCCTGACTTAATCCAACTACGGCGATGTTTGCATCATCAAACTGCGATTTTGTGGCCGTAAAAGACTGCCCTTGAATCGTACATCCGGGGGTATCGTCCTTTGGATACACATAGACCACTAGCCACTTACCCGCAAAATCGTTGAGGGTCATGGTTTTGCCATCTTGATTGGGCAATGAAAACTTAGGAAATGCTGTTCCGGTCATAGTCATTTTGAGTCTCCTCCTGTTTAATGTTGAAAAAAATAGTAATCTTTCTAGCGACTAACACCAAGTGGTACATTTTTTTTATGAGTTTTTAAAAACTATAAACTAGGCCTTTATGACGCGTTGACATTATTAATGAAATGCCTTAAAAGTGACTGGCTGGCTAGTCAGCCAAAACACACAGGCAAGGAAGGCAACAATGAAAACACTTAATAGGCACCAAGTCAGGGACAATGATTTCACGATCCTCAAATCTAAACCTTTCAAGGGACTGATTTGTACTCTCGCATTTTCGGTTCTAGCATCTTGCGGACAAAGGTCGTCCTCAAATGACACATCGGAATTAGACTTTGTTAAGAGTCGCCCTAACACGCAACGATATGCCTATCTAGAGGCTAAAGATACCCAAGACGTTTTTCTATTTGGAGGAAGCGTCATCAAAACATCCGGTTTCACGTCCTCGGGTCTAAACATGGTCCTTAGACCTCGCAAAGTAAAATTGCAAGCCGCGGGAAGTGCCTTAACTGGACGAAAGCTCAATGTAGTCGATGCATCTTCAAACTCAAAAATCCTAACATTCAATCTCAAGAAGACTGGAACAAATCTAGAAGTAGACTTTGCCTCCGCTGGCAATGACGTTCAGTTTCGCCAAGTAATAGACCAAGTGGGTGGACGATTTACGGCGCAATCCAATGACGGGTTTTGGGTAAGCTCTGGCGCACCTACTGTACTGAATGTCTCGCAAGATGCTGACACTATGGTAGTCGATCTTGAGCATACCGTCAGACAAGCTCGCACTGAGTCCAATGGACTCGGTCAGTTTCGAGTTACAGAAATTCTTTCAGAAGCACCAGGAACTGTGGTTGTAAGAATCTATCTGAAGCGCCAAAAATCTCTCCCGCAACTTGGCACTACATCAAGAACAGTAGCTCTTGGTAAATCATTGCAAATGGGCTTCTTTGGATCAGATTTTGTCGGCGAAAGCGATGCCGTTCCGATTCAAAGGTTCAATTTGGGGGACGCAAAACAGACAGCTCCTAAAGTTACCTACTACCTAAAAGACGTTCCCGCCGAATTTGTTGAAACTGCAAAATCGGCCATTCTTTCTTGGAATGAGGCATTCGGCGCGGATGTGATTGATGTTAAAATCGCTCCAGCAGGTGTAGACGTTGGAGACCCTAGATTCCACGTTGTGAAATGGTTTGATGGTACTGATGACTCACTTTCCTGGGCCGGGGTCGCTAAAATGATTGTCGATCCAGATTCTGGACTTGTCATGAGTGGATCTCTGTACATTCAAGGCGATACTCTCATTAAACTCTATAAAGATGTTGTCGGATTCAGCGAAAGAATTGTAGCGAAACCTTCTGTCCTTTCGGGTCAAATTGGTGGAACAACTTTCAGTCAAGATATGGGCGAACAACCAGCAGCTCCATTTCTAACAGATACTAAAAAGTCATTTGAACAATACATGCAAGACTACTATCACGAAACGGTTGCTCACGAAGTTGGTCACACATTAGGACTCCGACACAATTTCAAGGCTTCCACTGCGCAAGTCGATGGAAAAACTGGATCGGTCATGGATTACGCGCCTCGCGCGGAACGTGACAATCGAAACGGATTGGGATTCTATGACATCGCTGCAATTCGTTGGGGATATTTTGGAGAATTACCAGATCAAGAGCTTCCATTTTGTACCGACGATGATATTTGGAAAGAATACAACTGTAACCAAGGTGACTGGGGACATCCTGTCGAAAACACCGTCAAAGGAATCGTAGAAGGCACAAATTTACTTGCAAGCAAGGCAATAGCCATCTCGAGACCAGAGCAAATATCGTCGATGGGCGGCGCGATTGAAAACGCTCTAAAGATTAAAAAGCTACAGGCTCAATTAAATCCAGATGTAAGAGAAGCAAGTGTTGCATCAATAAACTCAGCATTGCAAGGCATAGTAACAGCAAAACCAATTGCAGGGCTTTCTTCGGCAGAACAAACTATTGTCCTCAAAAACCTTCAAGCTCTTAGAGATCTTGCTGTAAAAACTGAGCAAAAACTGAAAGCTGACGGAAAACTGTAATCTCTGGATCGTTCGACTGACAATTCCTCAAACCAGTGAGCCCGTAACAAGGATGTTACGGGCTCACTGTTCTTGCAGATTCGGCCTGAGTCCGAGGGGTTCGTTCGGGCGTTCGGGGGACGCGTTCGGGGGACACACGACGTAACCTGGTTGACGCGTTCGGGGGACACACGACGTAACCTGGTTGAACGTTGTTGGCGTTCGGGGGACACACGACGTAACCTGGTTGAAGGGACACACGACGTAACCTGAACTTCGGAGGTTTGAGAGAGGTTTGAGGGACACACGAGGTAACCTGGTTTGAGGGACACACGACGTAACCTGGTTTGAGGGACACACGACGTAACCTGGTTTGAGGGACACACGACGTAACCTGGTTTGAGGGACACACGACGTAACCTGGTTACTCAAATAGGTGTTTTAAGAATTCAGTCGTGCATCCTCTGAATGCCCTAAATGCTGGAACCAATGGAATTCAGGTTACGTCGTGTGTCCCTCGAACCCCTCGAACTACGTCGTGTGTCCCTCGAACTAAATGGAATTCAGGTTACGTCGTGTGTCCCTCTAACCCTCTAACCCTCTAACCCCTTTAACGAATGCCCTAAATGCTGGAACCAATGGAATTCAGGTTACGTCGTGTGTCCCTCGAACCCCTCGAACCCTGCGTCGTGTGTCCCTCTAACGAATGCCCTAAATGCTGGAACCAATGGAATTCAGGTTAAGTCGTGTGTCCCTCGAACCCATATATGTGTCCCTATAACCCGTGTGTCCCTATTACCTATAACAATATTTCGCGAAACAAGTTCCTGATAATGCCTTATTGACATATAATGAAGCGGTTAAACAATAGCATTGTAAATCATGAATTACGATTTAAAGGGCTTATCAATCACAAATCAAAATGACATCCAATATCGAGAAATGTGTTATCGATGTCGTCGACCATCCGTCACATGCCTTTGCTCTGTAATCAACTCCTTCGTTTCACCTATCAGTTTTGCAATACTTCAACATCCAGCCGAAGCCCAAAATCCAATTGCAACTGCCAGAATGGCAAAACTATCAATAGAAAACTCATATTTATTTGTGGATCAAGATTTCTCACAGAATTCACTTGTAAACGAATTGCTCAAAAATGACGATCACAGTCACTATATGCTTTTTCCGAGTCCTACCGCACTTTCATTGGATTCTTGCTTTGAGGAAATAACTACAAATCCTAACAAAAGGCCGCTATTTTGGGTCTTAGATGCAAAATGGAAAGACGTTCCTAAAATGATTCGACTGAGCAGCAACATTCAAAAAATCCCTCTTGTAAAGTTTGCCCCATTGGTTTCGTCCCAGTTTATTATACGCAAACAGCCAAACTCACATTGCCTTTCCACAATTGAATCAATCCATTTAGTTATTGACAGCTATTGCAAAAAATTTAATGTTTCATTCCAAAAGCATCAAGGGCTCTTAAATGTTTTTAACCATCTGGTGCAGCAGCAAATTGAATTCGCAAAGACCCACCAAAATAATAGGCATCAACAAAATAAAAAAATTAGACATGAGAAGAAGCAAAAGACTGACTAATAGTTTTCATAGGTCTCACGCGCTATTACGCAAAGATCATCGCAGCGCTCATTCCAAATATTTCCAGAATGCGCTTTAACCCATCTCCATTCAAATTTTATAGACGCGATCTTATTGGCCAACTCAAGCCATAAATCTCGATTAGGCTTTTTCTCAGGAACAACTCTTACGTTTTCAAAAAACTCGATTAAAATTTTCGAGTCAGTATTAATCCGAACCTTTTTTCCAGGCTCTATGGTGCTTAATGCATTAATAGCGGCGGTGATTTCCATTCTTAAGCTATCGGTGGTGTGCACCACTCCGCTACTTTCATGAATGCACTCATTACCTTCATCATTTAATATGACGAAAGCCCAAGTACCTAAGCCTTTCTTGCATGCTCCGTCTGTGTAAATGTCATAAAATGATTCTATCATTTCAATACAATCATCACTTAGTCAATATTGCTTTCTTCTCTAGATAATAGGAATAGTCACCTTCGTAGGTCCTCATAATCCCATGATCAATCTCGAAAACCCGATTGGCAAGTCCATGAAGAAAATATCGATCATGACTCACAATTAAAACGGTACCATCGAATTGTTGAAGCGCCTCCAAAAGTGTTTCACGCGAGTCAATATCCAAGTGATTTGTAGGTTCATCTAGAATTAAAAAATTGACCGGTTGCGCTAAAATGCAGGCCAACATCACACGACTTTTTTCACCACCAGAAAGCATCCTAATTTTCTTGTCGATATCATCTCCAGAAAACATAAATGCGCCCAGCAAACTCCTAAGGTATCCTATGCTCGCCAATGGCAGCCGGTTTGTCACCTCTTCCCAAATCGTATTTTCAGCGGTCAAAAGATCACAACTGTATTGGGAAAAGTATCCCATATTGACACTGGCACCTAAAATGGACTTTCCGGATGTTGGCTCTGTTAAACCTGCAATCACCTTTAAAAGTGTACTTTTCCCGGCACCGTTGACACCAGTCAAAGCAATCTTGTTTTGTCGACTAATAACTCCACTGATTCCACTAAACACAGAGTGAGTTCCGCCTTCAGGGGTATCATAAACCTTGGCAAGAGATTCCATTCTGACAACATCATTGCCACTTCGAGGCGCCTGGCCAAACTCAAAGTGGATCTTCTTAGTTTCTACAGGCATCTCGACGCGCTCAATTTTATCAAGCTTTTTAACACGTGACTGTACTTGAGCTGCATGGGAAGCCCTTGCGGCAAATTTAGCGATGAACTCTTCTTCTTTGGAAAGCATTTCTTGTTGTCGTTTAAATGCAGAAATTTGTTGCTCTCGACGCAATTCTCGGTCTTTCAAATAGAAATCATAGTTACCGCTATAGGTCGTAATAGTCTTATTTGCGATCTCAATTGTTCGGCCACAAATACGGTTCATAAATTCTCTATCGTGGCTTGTCATGACCAATGCGCCCTTGAAAGACTTCAACCATTCTTCAAGCCAAATAATACTCTCAATATCCAAATGGTTCGTAGGCTCGTCCATTAACAGCACATCTGGATTTAACAATAGAATCTGCGCCAATGCGATTCTCATTTTCCAACCACCGGAAAAGCTTTCAACTGGGCGATCGTAAATAACTGGCCCGATTCCAAGTCCAGTAAGAATGGCTTGAGCACGACTTTCCAGGTCATATCCACCGCGATTTTGAAATTCCATTTGCAATTCGCCAAACCGCTCCATAAAACGATTCATTTCATCGTCGCCCATGGGCTCGTCGCCCATCCGCCCCATCCTTTCTTCCATCTTGGCAAGCTCTGCCCCAATCTCAGAAACACGGCCGACGCCGGCCATACATTCTGCCAATGCGGATCGACCACGCATTTCACCCACGTTCTGATCAAAAAAACCGACAAGCACCCCGGGGTCAATTGAAAGGGTGCCGTCATCAAGATGATCACGACCAGCAATGATCCTAAATATAGTTGATTTGCCAGCACCATTAGGCCCAACAAGTCCAATTTTATCTCCAGGTCGAACCAAAAAACTGGCGTTTTGGTAAAGGATCCGGTCGCCAAAGCGTTTCGTTGCATTACTTAAATTGATCATTTTATGAGCCTCATGGAAAAAAGCAGACTCCCTGTTTGCCCAGAAACAACAATATTGTCAATAAATTATCCCAGATATAGACAAATAGTTTATTGGACACTAAGATCATCCCACTTTTAACCAAGAGGGATCAGTCAATGCGTTTATCTAGAGTGGGTAACTGGATGTTTAGTTTTGGATTGTTAGGATGGGCAATTTGCACATATTTGGCACCTAGTGTGATAAAACTTCTGTTCACCCCACCTGTTAGTTTTGGCACAAATTGCGAACCTGCTGCTGACTGGTCCATGAGCAAACTCATCTATTCTCAATCAATAGGCATTTTTTCTTTTATGTTGATT
>JAPLFV010000430.1 GCA_026390495.1 Pseudomonadota bacterium
CCTTTGCAAGGCAATTCACGCGGCAATATTACAAGGGTAATACATTGACTGTAATGCCTTCGCTGGCTGGCTCGTTAAATGAGTGATGCGGCAGTAGCGCTTTAGTCATCCATGAGGCTTAAATATCCATGAGGATGGACTCTTTACGCTTCTCCTTTAGTCTCTGCCCATCGGTTCTTTGAGTATGATTGCTGGTGCCTTTTTTGGTGATCCGCCCTTTCCAGTGCAATTTGCCAGGAAATATATGCCCAGTGCATTTTTGCCGTATGTCGATTTACAATGAAAGAAGTGTAGACGTTAATTTCATTGACTATAAGTGAGATCGATCTTTGGGTATCCAAGACGCAAAAATTCATTCATCAAGATCTATAAATGCGATCAATTTTATCGGTAAACGATCGATTGAATTTTTTTCTGACATCGGCGCGTTTATGGTCTACTTACAAGATATTGGTAAACAAGCGATTAAAGCGCCAGTTCGCTGGGACCAGATTTTCCTGCATTTGGAATTCATCGGTAATCAGTCTTTGAACATAATAATGTTAACGGGCTTTTTTACGGGAGCCGTTTTTGGGCTGCAAATTGGCGGTATCTTCCAGATATTTCGAGCTGAAAGTATTATGGGTGCTGCAACCGCCAAGGCACTGACAAGAGAAATGGCTCCTTTGATGACGGCCTTTCTTTTGGCTGGTCGAGCTGGTTCCGCAATGACTGCTGAAATCGCGACCATGAAAGTTAACGAGCAAGTGGATGCCATGGAAGCCATGGCCGTTGATCCGATTCATTATCTGGTTGTCCCCCGCGTGATCGCGTCCTTGATTATGATTCCATTACTTTGCGGGATTTTTATTTTTGTTGGGTTGATTGGTTCCTTTGTCACAGGAATTGCTCTGTTTGATGTGGACGTTGGAATCTTTATCGATCGCGTCAAATGGCTTGTTGAGCCAAATGATATTTTAAAGGGACTTCAAAAAGCATTTATTTTTTCCATGATCATTTCAACGATGGCTTGTCGCTATGGACTTAGGGCGAGTGGTGGAGCAAAGGGAGTAGGGCAAGCTACGACTAATAGTGTCGTAATGACTTTGTTAGTCGTGCTCATTTGCGACGTCATCATTACGTACATTCAATTGAGGCTTTAGATATGATTGATTTTGAGGGCGTTACAAAATCTTTCGGATCGCGGACCATTTTGGACGATCTCAATGTCCATATTCCTAAAGGTAAAATTACGTTTATTGTCGGGAAATCAGGAGAAGGAAAGTCCGTTACCATCAAGCACATCATGGGTCTTCTGCATCCTGACAAAGGCCGGATTGTGGTCGATGGAGATGACATCACTCATTATAGTCATGAACAGTTTAGACAGTATCGCAAGAAATTTGGGATGCTGTTTCAACAAGCGGCACTGTTCGATTCTTTGACCGTTGGCGAAAATGTCATCTTCCCGCTTCGAGAGCACACTAAAATGCCTTTGCCGCAAATGTTGGAGCGTGTTGAAGACGTTTTGACTCAGGTTGGGCTTCCTAATATTCAGCATAAATTCCCCACGGAGCTATCTACAGGTGAGAAAAAACGGGTTGGTTTAGCTAGAGCACTGGTTGCAAAACCGAAGATTATCCTTTACGACGAACCGACAACTGGAATGGATCCTTTGGTTTCTGAAATGATTGATGAGTTGATCGTGCAGGTAAACAGAGAAGTGCACGGTATAACCTCTGTAGTCATCTCCCATGATTTGAAGGCTGCTTTGGCAACTGCCGAATACATCATCTTTTTGTATAAGGGAAAGGTTGCTTTGGCAGGTTCACCAAATGACTTCAAAACATCAAAGGATTTAGTGGTTAGGCAGTTTTTTAGTGGAAAGGTCGAGGGGCCAATGGAGTTTTTATAAGAGTTCGTAAGAGGATTTGTTGACCAAAATTTAAAGTTTTGGCGAGAGTTCCGATAGAATAGAGGTAAGGGGAGTTTGATCGCATGTGGAAACAATTGGGCACCGAGTTTAAAGTAGGGGTATTTACCATTGTGTCGTTAGTGACGCTTGGATACATGCTATTTGTTTTAAATCCCAATTTGCTGAAAGATTCCAACCGAAAAAAATATCACACCATATTAAATGATGCCGCCGGTATAGTTCCAAAGACCCACGTCAAGACGAACGGAGTCACAGTTGGAAAAGTCTATGACGTCGCGTTAGAAGTGAATTCTACAAAAATTACAATCGAAGTGGATTCCAACATTAAAATTCCAAAAGGCTCTCATATTGAAGTCAGAACGAGAGGCTTGCTTGGTGATGTCTATTTGGAAATCGTTAGGGTTGCAGATACCGGCGAGTATATTAATGAAGGCGAATTGATTCAGCGGTCCCAAGATCAGATGGATATGGGCGGGCTAGTTCAGTTAGCAGGTCAGATTGGAAAAGACGTGAAGCAGATAACAGGAACACTTGCTGGCGTGATTGGATCAAAGAATGGTGAGATGAGTGTTAGAAATATACTGGATAATATTGAGCAGCTTACGGCTGATTTGAGAAAGTCGGGCGCCGCTATTCGTGGTGCTATTGGTGACAATCCAGAAGCTGTGGAAAATATCGTCCTAAATTTGGATAAAACACTCGTTAACTTACGTAAATTCAGTGCCAATTTGAACGATGTTTTGGACGATCAAAACAAAGACAAGCTAAATCGAATCATTGCCTCTTTTGACGACTCCATGGTTGACGTTAAAGGAGCAACTAAGAACATCAGGTTGATTAGCGAAAAAATTGAAAAGGGAGAGGGAACGATTGGTCGTCTAATAAATGATGATACAACTCTTGATCAGATTGAGGGTGCGGTCAAAGATATTCGCGAGGCACTTGGCGCGGCTAATAAGACCCAAATTATTGTGGATGGTCATGGCGAGTTTAGAAACGATAAAACGAGCCAAATGACTTTGAATCTAAAGTTTCAAACCAGACCTGATCGCTTCTACTTGATTGGAGTGACTGATGGTTCTGAAGGCGTGACTGACACAACGACTGAAACAATGGATCAGCAAGCTGCAAATGGGGATCAACCGGCTTATCAAAAGACGAGAGAAAGAGTGTCGGAAAGAAAAGCTCTCAAGATCAATCTCCAAATGGCAAAGAGGTGGTACTTCTTTACAGCAAGAATTGGTTTGTTTGATTCCACAGGTGGTGTGGCAACCGACATGCACTTCTTTAGCGACAAATTACAGTTGAGCTTAGAAGCCTTTGATTGGAAGACATATAAAAACGAATGGCGCCGGGTGGCTCGCTTGAAGACTTACGCAAGTATTTTGTTTTTCAATCATATTTATGCCATGGTCGGAGCGGACGATCTAACTCGACATAGAAACCCAATGACCTATGAGCGTCAAAAAGGTCCTGTTGCATTCGGTGGTATGGGCTTGACGTTCAATGATCAAGACTTGAAGTCCCTGTTCGGCGCGGCAGCACTCGCAAAATGATTTTTATAGAACTCCGGTCCAACTTCTTGATGGTTCCTGCAGGTTAAGCGTAAATCGATCGCCCTTGTTTATGGGGCCAACGCCTGCTGGAGTTCCCGTATAAATCAAATCACCTTCTTGCAGATAGTTGAATTGAGCCAACCAAGTTAATATAAAAGGTACACTGAAAATCATATGTGCCGTATCTCCACGCTGACGAAGAGTGCCATTGATCAGCAATTCGAATTCAAATCTTTCGCCACCATTATATGGAATCATTGGAGTCATGACGGCACTTCCTGCAAAACTTTTTGCAGTGGTCCAAGGAAGTCCTTTTGCCTTCAGCTGATCCTGAACTTGGCGCCTGGTCAAATCCAATCCAAGACCAATGTGAGAAATGGAACTCCAAGTAAGTTTTTCATTTAACCTACAATTCTTGCCAACGCGAATCACAAGCTCGGCTTCGTGATGATAGGTGTCAGCGATAAAAGCCATTTCAGCTTTTGTTTCCAAATCTCTGAGCGAAGATGCCGTTTTTAAAAAAACGACCGGTTCACTTTGAGGAACAGGATTCGCAAGCTCTTTGGCATGTGCTTCATAATTTCGCCCGATTCCGAATATGCTTCCCACACTATGGCGCTTTCCGTCTTCCGATAAAATTCCAAAGGTTTCTTTTGCCATTTTTGTCTCCTTGACTGAATTCTTGCTAGGGATGGGCGGGAGCATCTCGGATATTCTAGTCGGTATTTAAGAAACCATAAAACATAAAAATTACGGGTATTTAGCAAATAAGGATGCAGGTCATGCTTAACACTAGTTAACAAATTTTAAAAGTTTTATACTACCTATAAAATAACAGTTGCATTTTAATATAAACTATAATATAAGTTAACAACTGGGCACCCCCCAGATTGCATTTTAGCTGTAAATTGTTGTTAATGTTGGTTTATTTGTTGAACTGTTGCTGCTAAGGAGTTGTTATGTTGAAGAAATCCCGTCTTTTGATGTCCCTCTGGCTCGGAGCCTCGGGGCTCACCGCATTTTCTACCTATGCCGTTGGCGAAGAGGCTGCGAAAGCCGTGCCAGATCTGCCAGAAACCCCCAGTTCCTTTATTTCTGATGGTTCTTATGTCAAGTTTGATAGTGACCGCGCATCGATTAAGCCAATCGTTGGTTGGGACGTTAGTCCTAAATCAGCCGGCATGTCGCTCGTTATGAAAGAAGTTGTAAAAAGAGATCCCACTGTTGCTATAGACTATTCAAAGCCACTCTTCTCAAGAAATATGAGTATTTTGGCTTTAAATGAAGCTGCTCCCATTGATGAAGCTCGTGCGGTTGCCTTTGAAGAACAGTTTTTGAAAATGGTTCAAAGAGACGGCTCAATGAAAAACTTTCAGTTTACTAGCCGCAAATTTTTTAATTACAAAGCTGAAAATGACGGACTCGTCTTCTTTGCACAGCATGATGCTAACGGGTTTCCAATGATGCAAATGCTTGTTCTTGTAAGTGGTGACGCTAGACAATATGTAATGATTTATACAGACCTAGCATCAAGCTTTTCAAATGCTGAAACTTACAGTGCTGCTTGGAATTCAATGACATCTGTTCAAGTAGAAGGACTGGCTCCTAAGAGATACTATCGTGAAGCGCAGATTGGTGGAGCCTTTTTAGCAGGAATATTGATGTTAGTTGCTCCTTTTGGATTGGCTCGATTTGCAAGTCAAAGACGCATTAAGAAGATGGTTAAGGAGCTTCAGTCAGAATGGGACAATGGCGATGTTTCTTCGACTCAAGCGTCAAACATCAGTCATCTGGATACGACCCGAATCGCAGCGTCTAAATTGAGCCGAAAAAACGACAAGAAAGACGTAAGCGAGATAAGTAAAATCGAAGATAGTCTTTATGTGTCAAACATGTCTTCGATATCTCGATAAAAAAATCGAAATTGGTCCTCACGAAAGCCTCACCTTCTGGTGGGGCTTTTTTTTGTTCCAATTGCATGGGAATTTATTGTTCAGTCGAAACCATCAAGATATACTGTCTGTCTGGCATGGTTAAGTCAAAATTCAGTCAAATTTATGAATTCTTGACATAAACCTGACAAATGAATTCCATGGTCTGATATCATTGGGTCATGGAAAAAAAACGATCTCACTTAGTCTGTGTCAAAATATTTGTATCTCCTCGGGCCTACTGGAGTGTTTCCACCCTATTTCTTGTTCTAACTATACTTTTGGGGTTTCTTGCCTTTAAAACATGGCGACGTTCGGATAGGGCTTTGACTGCGCCGCGCGAGGCGTTATGGAATATCCTTTTGGATAAACAAGCTTCCGTCTTGCTGAGTCTCGATGATTGGCCTCAAGAGCTTATCGATCCAATGACAATTTACCCGAGTTCTCTCGTTCACATGACTAAGCCACTCCAGGAGCTCTATCGTTATTCAAAGGATTGCCGTTCGAAACCCAGCTTAGAGGCATGGAACGATCCTAATCTATCTAAAGCGTATTTGTGGCATCGGTACTTGTGTCTAGATGTAGAAAGGTTGCCAGACAATTTTGTCGAAAAGGCTCCTTTTATGCATCCAGCAGGGGTTTCATTTGCAAAATTGATTTTCAATAGACAAAAATCCGATACCCAAGAGATTCAAATTCCGTTGTCTCGATATCATTTTCGAGAGTTGAACGATTTGCCAGCTAGTTTTTTCAAGTCTAGCAATGAGCTACGGTTGAGGCAGCTATCATTGGATGCAAAACAGACGTACATTCATTTTGAGGGTACTAGCTTTACAGAAAATTTTATCGTTATACCCATCTATGATCAAGAATCCGATACAAAGATTTACTCCGTTAACATCAGTCAATGGCAACGCTACTGGTCCAATCTTGGTGTCACAACCGTAAAACGTAAGTCAGGTGACATTTGCAAAACGTCCTTGTACAGCATTTGCTTTGAAGCATCTAATAAAGCATACGTCTACTTAACGTATATGGGATTGAGTCTTGTTGGATTGCTGATTTTTACGTTGATTTCGAGGTATCTATTGGGGCGAATTACTGCGGAAAACCAAAGACATGACGACGAAAATCAACGCAGAATGCTGTCTGTTTTGACACATGAACTGCGAACACCTGCAACAGTCCTTAAAATGGAAGCAGAATCGCTTCGTGGCATTCTTAATGAACGTGATGAATCCACGCAAGATTGTATTTTGCGAGTTATGAGCAGTACAAATCGATTGACAAAGATTGTTAAATCTTCGGAAAACTACCTACGTTTTTTGCGAACATCTGAGAAGGAATCTGCAGAGTTTTGTAGCACTGTTAATTTGAGAGATGTCATTGATGAGATTAGATTGGACTATGCCATTATTGAATTTATCGATAGTCCTGACCAAGACATTTTTGTCAAAGGACATCAGGTTTGGATCGAACAGTGTCTAAGAAATGTTTTAGAAAATTCTTTGATACATGGAACTCCACCAATAGCCCTGACTTTGATCGCGGACCAAAATGAAGTCACTCTCGAAGTTAAAGATAGCGGTTCATGGAAGGCAAGTCCCATCGTAAAAGATAGCGATTCAATGCTTGACAGTGCTACATCATATCAAGTTGCGCCCTTTCAAAAATCTGAAGGGTCCATTGGAATGGGTTTAGGACTTTTTGTCACGAATGAATTCATGCGGTTGATGGAAGGTACTCTACAGATTGATTCGTCATCAAGCTGTGTTCGAATGATTTGGAGGCGAATTCATGGCTAAGATACTTTTTGTCGAGGATGATTTGGATCTTCAACAATCTTTAAAACAGTATCTAGAAAAGGAAAAATATTCTCTTTATGTCTGTTCCTCGGTTAAAGAGGCCGAGGCAAAGTTATCTTTAGACTGGGATTTGCTGCTTGTCGATTGGAATCTGCCAGATGGTGAAGGCATTGATTTGATCCGCCGAGTGCGTTTGCTAAATGACGCTCGACCTGTCGTCTTATTAACGGCAAGAACTGAGCTTGTCGATAAAGTTTTGGGGCTCGAGTTAGGTGCTAGTGACTATATTTGCAAACCATTTGAACCTAGAGAATTACTAGCACTATTACGGGCAAGACTTAGAGATGCAAGATCTGACGCGAAGCAAGGCTTAACCATTCCGTTAGATTCTGTCATTCAGTTAAAGACATCCCAAGGTGTGATTCAGTTAAACAAAATCGAGAGATCAGCAACCTTCAAGGCAGATCAGGTTGAGTTGACGAAGCTTGAGTTTGATCTGTTGTTTTTACTGGCCTCGGAGACGAACCGAGTGTTTTTGAGAGATGAATTGCTCAATCAGGTGTGGGGTTTTGATAATTATCCCACAACAAGAACAGTTGATACGCACGTGTTGCAGCTGCGAAATAAATTCTATCCTGAGTTGATTGAGACTGTTCGAGGTGTTGGATATAAATTGATTTGTTCTGCATTGATGCCCAAGTGAACCAATTATGTTTACACAACAAGAGTCTCGCAAGAAAATGACAATATATTTGCATAACTCTAACGTGCGCCTGACAATCGATTTTGGAAGACATGAGATATTCACTTTGAAGGAATTTTCCTTCCAATAGCAAGTGAAGAGGTAAGTATGAAGATTGAATTCTTAAAACGAAGTTTGATGATTTTAACGTTAACATTCAACTCAAGTCTGTTTGCGCAGTGGCCGCATAATGATTTGATTCCGCCAGAACTTGCGCAGGCAAACGAGCATTTTTTAGCGGCTCGATATCAAGACGCTGCTCGAGATCTTGTTGAACTTCTCAAAACAGTACAACGAACCGAAGTGACGGAAAGTGCATTGGTGTTGTTTGACGCTGTATTGAAATCCAACAACTGCGACACATCTTTTGTAGATTGGACGTTGCCGGACGGCGTAAATGGTTTGAGAGTTTCGCAAATGAGACGTGAACAAGCTGGAAAATTGTCTTTTCGTTTCGATATTTCTGGTAACACAAAGTCAAGGGATACTATTTCTCAGTTAAAGGTGCGTCATGCGGATGGACGTGTGATCTTGGACAAGAATGCTGCCCTCGGCGAATGGGGTATCAAACGAGAAGACGATGGATTTAAGTTTGTTTTGGAGCAAGAGCGTCAGTTGCGTCCCATTGACTCTGGCCTCTATTTTATTGATATTGTGACATCATCAAACCAGAAAGTAGAAGGTTATGTCATTGTGAGCAATCACGTGTCGAGTGAAACACCCGTTGTTTTGCGACCTCGTGTTCATGAAAGCCTTACTAACCGCCTTGGTGTTTTTTCTTGGGAAGATTTCAAATCACCTGAAATGACTGCCTGCGAATGGAGATATCAGTATGGATCCATTCGAGAGATTAATACTGACCCTGAAGTCTGGGATTTTGATCGCCATGACGCTGATTTGATAACGAAGGCTGATTTAAGCGATTTGACGATAAAAAATGGAAAGTATGTTTTCTCTATTCGATACGGGGAATCCAGAAAGTTTGGACCCGTAAAGATTCGTAGATTGTCGCATAAAGTTGTCCCATTCTCTGTAGTGTCTGAATCCCGAGACACGACTCGAGGTAAGTGAGGCACTTTCGCAAAGTTATCTTCGCCCTATGACGCAAATTTGTCATAGGGCTCGAGAGATTTCCAATTGTTTGGGCAGATTTTTCAGGTGTTTCGGGTTGGTATTTAATGAGTTTAGGAATGTACGGTCCAATCAGCATTGCACCGCAGAATCTATTTAATTGATTCGATCATGGTACGTGCAATAGAACAAGTATACCCACCTTTTGCTATAAAATGATAAGTCAATGCATCTTTGGAATAGACTCCGCGATTGGCAATCGCAAAAGAGAGCCAGTCGCTTTCGGTCGTCAATTGCTCTACCTGCATCGTGATATGATGATCAAACCAAGGCTCAGATAATTTCTTGACCTTATTCCAATTGCTTACATATTGCCAAATACTGATACAGGTTACTAAGGCAACTAAAACCCCTGTAAATCGGGGCTTGTTGGTGAGCCAAAAAGATAAAGTCGTGCCACTTAGTAACGCAAAAAAAGGCCAGCTACCTACGGACCTCAAGGCATGTGGAATACCTTCCCAGGTAAGTGCAGCGGGTATCACGCCACAAAAGATTCCTATCATGCTCACCTGGACCGCCAATCCGGATGTGAGTTCGCTGCCAAGTAATTTTGAACGGGAAAATGAAATTTTTTCACGCAATTTGATATAGAGTCTTTTAATAAGAACAGTGATGGCAGCTGTAAGTCCCAATAAATCTAAAAGCCCCAGTTGCCCATGTCCTGGTATGGAATGACGCAAATTACGATCGCCAGCTAAAAACAAGAAGCTAGGAGACAAATGCTGATAGATATTTTTAAGGAATATTCCAAGCAAAGTCCAATAGTTGTTATCCGCAAAATATGTTCGGTAGTGCTCGGACATAATCGACGTCCTTGCTGCCCGCTCGTAGCCACCGGGAGTAAGTACAAATGCCAACTGCGGAGTAGCAACGACCAAAGCTGTACCCATAAATATAAGTGCCTTGCGCCAACTCAGTGATCCCGATCGCCAGCGTAAAAAAAGAATTGCACCACTAAGCAATGGAACCTGAATTCTCTGAGCTTGATAGCAATAGGTTGCAAACGCTAAAACAATACCCGCCAAAGCAAATTCGCGCGTCCGCTGGGCCCTAATTAAAAAATAAGTTCCCCAAATAACCGGGGTGGCTGTAAGTGCAGGATCCCAGGCAACACGAGCGGACATGATGGCCCATGGACACAGCGCGCCTACAAGCAAGGTCAGTGTACCAGCTTTCGGTCCACCAAAAAACCGACCAAGAAAAAAAAGGCCGACAAGACCCAGGATATTCCACGCTCCTGTCATGGCCCGAAAAGACGAGATACTTGGACCAAATATTTGTGTCCAAACCGATGCACCGTATACAAATATTGGAGACAGCTTACCCCCGGCTGGGCCCGTCGCATAAAGAGGCATTGGCTCGTGAGTATAGGACTCGCCTGTCTCACTAATGCAAAGGACATTGCCAGCTTCTCCAGCTTCGTCAACATAGAAACCTGCCGGCCATTTTTCTAACCCGATCAATCTAACGCTGCAAAGGAGGACGACAAGAACACCAGATGCTAAAACTACCCAGTTCCAATGCCTTACGTCGATAATATTCTGTTCCATTTCTTCTTCCTGATTTGAGGGATCTTTTCCTGCTAAATTCAATATTTGTTGAAGAATAATTTGACAATCCTACTAGGGGCCGAAAAGCCATCCAGGCCATAGATATCAGTTGCCTCTACGGGACTAGACCCATAAAGACCATGCAAATCCAAAAAAAATCACCGATACAACAAAGACGGGTAAGTATACAAAGATTCCCCAGAGCTCGATACATTTTAAAAAACTCCTAGAGATCGCTGAATTTTGCTTAGGAAAGAGCATTGTCAAAATCGGAAAAAAAATGCCAGCAATAAAAAATATTGCCGACATTATTTTTTGAGCCACAACGATTATCCTTTTAGAGTTTGAAAAGGAGCTATCTTCATTTCTAATGGTAACTTTATGATGTGGTTACCATTCATGAGAAAGCAGCTGATCATGGGACTTTCTTAAAGGAGACGTCTCTGGATTCAACTGGGACGTCGTTTTCATACTTCGCAAAGTAGAGTGTATCGGTCTCTATTTTAAGCGTGCGAGATCTTATGACGCCTGCAGCCAGTTCTGGATCAGCATCTGCGTCAAATTTTAAACCAGTGACGTTTTTGGATTCTCCGGACTTCCAATCTGAAAATCCATACCGGCTGTGTTTATTGAATTGCATGGCAACAAGTTCTTGAAAAGGTGTTGCATCAACTGACGCGAGCTCTCCAACAAATGTCGACCACCCAGTGATAAGTTCTCGGGACTCTTTGCGAACATTAACCCAGTTTTCCACATAACTAATTCTCAATGCGGAATTGGCACAAGTAAGTCCGGCATAGACGGACTCAACCCGTTCAAATGTGTGGTCCGCAAAATTGAGTGACCACTGCCTGCTTGAGTCCTTTTCTTTGTTTGGTGTACAAACACCTTTCCATTTTGTGTCCTGAGCGCCGATTAAAGACAATGCAGGGGCTGTAGTGCGATTATTGGATCCGTTGTTAGGGCTGTCATTGGAATCACTAGTGTTACCGCAAGCACCTACTAAAAATGAGAAAGAGATCAGAATCGAAGTTGTCTTTGAAAGAAAATGCATGAAAGTTTTCTCCAATTTGAATTAGCTTAAAATGACTTAACAGAACTATAGACTACGTGTATCGACGATGCAAATAAAGCCTTTTTGTTTGGTTTCATCATCAAAATAGATGTTCGAGTGAGATTCAATATTTTCATCGATGATGAGTGAATTGCCAGTTGTTCCCATTCTTGGGCTGCTAATCCATATATCTAATTTTTGCTCGGCTACGTCTCTAAAAATATGATGCGCAATTGCCGATCCTAAAAATTTCTGATTGAAGAAGTTTCCTCTTCCCAATAGAGACGCTCCAGGTAGACTATCGCAAAACTTATACGCGTCAGCGAG
>JAPLFV010000403.1 GCA_026390495.1 Pseudomonadota bacterium
ATTTTTGAGTTTCCGATTTCTGAAATTTCCTCAAAGGTTAACACGCTCTTCAGGTCAATTAACGTGATGAGTCTATTTTCGAATTTTGCAATGCCCACGATGTATCTATGGGGGATATTTGTTACAATGTTTGGATTTCGTTCTATATTTATAGGGTCGATAACGGATACATTTTCAATTCGATCTGCCTTTGCTGCTATGGCACCTGACTCTGTGTCAAAGACCATTAAAATTGCAGTTTTAGTTGGATCTGTCTCAATGCCAAATCTCTCTCTGAGTCCAATAACTCCGATAATTTGTCCTCTCAAGTTACAAACTCCATGGAAGAACGAGACCGTGTTTGGAACTGACTTTGTATAGACAGGCTCTACGACTTCTCGAACGTCCAGCAACCTTGTGCCGTAGAGTTCGCCATTCAGAGAAAATACAATGTATTTGTTGTCATCGTTTGATTCATCTTGGGCTTGATTTGGATGTAATGTCACTGATGCCATTTTGAATGTCCTTTCAAACTATTTTACTGTGGATATATATGACTTTAGAACTTGAGGAAGATGAATGATCATAGACGGTTCTCCTGTCGCGAGTATTGTCCCGCCCGCAAATCCAGCTACTTTTGACAAATTTCCTTCCAATTGGCGCACAACAATTGATTGTTGTCCTTCGATTTGATCCACCTCAAAGGCCACAGTTGTTGATTGGTGTCTGGCAATTAAAGCAATGGGCTTTTGCGTCTTGAGTGTTGGTTTGCCAACAGGTAGGTATTGATCTAGAGACTCTAACGGCAGAACTTTGCCTCTTAAATTGATGAGTCGTCCTTTTTTTGTGGAAGTTTCAACAATTGTGGATTTCATGTCAATGACTTCAATGACATCTTGTATTGGAATTGCAAATTGAGTGCCGTTGAGGCCGATGACTATTGCGTCTAAGATACTCAGTGTCGAAGGCAATGTAATATTGAATTCTGTTCCCTTGTTCCTCTGGCTTTGAATGTCGATATCACCACCTAGATCATCAACGGATCTTTTGACAACATCCATTCCAACACCTCTGCCTGATACATCTGTCACAACTTCAGCTGTGGAAAATCCTGGCATAAATATGAATTTGTGAATTTCATGAGGCGGTGGGTCAATATCCTTTGAGACCAGATTTCTGTCTCTGGCCTTCTTAAGTATTCGCTCTTCATTTAGTCCCTGACCGTCATCGGAAATTCGAATTGTGACGTTTGAGGCAGTTTGAATGCCCTCTATTGTTACAGTTGCAATAGGGGGCTTGCCAAGTTTGACCCGGGTTTCTTCATTTTCGATGCCATGGTCCACGGCGTTTCTCAGAATGTGTACCAATGGGTCTTTCATGGCTTCGACGACGGTTTTATCTAACTCGACATCAGTTCCCTTTAAGATGACGGATATTTTTTTGCCTTGTTGCCTCGCTACATCGCGGGCCACTCTTTCCATGCGCTGAAACAGAGCATCTAGGGGCTGCATTCTGAGTGTCATGGATTCAGACTGCAAATCTTGTACGATCTTGTGGGTCAATGAGATTGCTTCGCTAGTGGTCTGAGCTTCAAAATTGCCTTGGTCTTTTGCACTGTTCACAATAGATATCTGAATTGAAAGCTCGCCTATGAGTCTAATGACAGCATCAAGTTTTCTTAATGATACTCGTAGTGTTTCATCAGGCTTATGCCCGGTTTGCCGCTGTTGTTCCAATGCCTTTTTAACTGTATCTGGAGTTGCTATACCCTCGGCAACCATAACTTCGCCTAGTTTCCTGTTTTGAAGCTTTAAGGCTCGTTCCAGATCTTCTGGTTTAACGTCACCGGACTCTACGAGGATCGTACCAAGATCTTTTGGCTGGGAGCTAGGTGTATCCGTGAATTTCGCTTTTTCAAGGATGTCCTTGCTCTCGGAGGCAGAATTTATGGACTCTATTTTCTCGCGCTTTAGTGAATTTTTTTTAGCACAATGATCAAGTTGACCTAAAAAATCAGGAAGGTCTTTAACGGCGTCACTATTTGATTTAAGTTCGTTAATCCAATCAAGGAGGTGTTTTTGACTTTCTAGGGTTAATGCGACTGAATCTGAATCAACGATGATCTCATTGTTTTTCATGAGGGATATGAAATCTTCAATCTTGTGGACAAATGCGCCAAAAGTATCTAATCCAACACTTCGTGCAGAGCCCTTTAAATTGTGGGCGGCACGAAACAATTCGTTAATGATCTCAGGTTTTGGATTTTGTTCCAGTTTGAGACATGACGATTCCCATTGCTCTAAGAGCTCCGTTGCTTCGTCCAAAAACATGGCAAGAAATTCTGCATCGATCATATTGTACTTACCCTAGGTGAAAAGAACATTTTGTTCTCGCCTATTCGGAAACTTCGGCAAGTCCTTGATGAACAGACTGCTGTTATTTTTGAGGTTTTGATAATTTTCTGGCAATAGCCGAGCAATTTTTGCTAACTGTAAATCGATCAGTTTCAATTGATGGGATTCTGCTTTGTGACTTTGTTGTTGAGCAGCTTCTTTTGCCCCAATTAGTCAGATTGAATTTTTAGGTTTAATGCAGTCTATAGGGAGGATGTTAGATTTTTTTCGCATACGCAGTGCCTAGGCGAAATGAAGCAAAAACATCGGCTTTGCAAACAAAATCACAATCTAGAATGTTGAGAACTTGTAGATCTTTTTTAATTGCCCAAAAATCGGGAACATAGGCCAAGGCGCGCCCTGTGGATACTAATTCAGTCAGAAGTTCTACACTATCGGTACGCCATGCAATGTTTCGAGGAAATTTATCGTCTCGCCAACCATCTATAGATTGTCGAGCTCCTGATTTGACGAAAGAAACGTCATTGGGGCTGACAAATGGTAAGGCCAAGACTTCGTCAATAGTCACTTTGGGGTTTGTTTTCGAAGTCGTCTTTACCAGGCTATGTCTTTTAGAGGAGCATGTTACTTGTTGAAATTTGCCAATGACCTTCGATTTGAACTGAGTCATGGGTGCTTGAATTGTTATCGCGCAATCGACCTCACCATCAGCCTACATTTGCATGGCGTCTTCACCTGAGCAGTGAATCAATTCAATCTGAGTTGTGGTGCCGCTTAATTTAAGTTGGTCCAGTAGCTTTAGTCCAAATTCTGCCAAGAGAAACTCGCGTCCAGCGATGCGAAATTTTTTAGGGCGATGACTATCCGAAAGTTCATGTTTAACTGAGTGCATCAGGTCTAAAATTTCGTTTCCTCTGATTTGCAAATGTTCTCCAGCACCAGTTAATTTAATATTGCGACCAGACCTTTGGAAGAGTTTGGTCCCTAGCTCTTCCTCTAGGGACTTAATGGCTTTACTAATAGCAGGTGCAGAGCTGCGGGTCTCTACGGCTGCTTTATGCAGGTTTTCGGAGCGTGCTGCAGCTAAAAAATATTGAATTTTATAGGTATCCATAGGTCTTCCTTAATATATTTATCATGTTTTTTATCGAAACGATTATGTCATTAATATAAATTTTATGGAAATAAAAACACTGCTATAAAGTTGTTCGCGAGAGTGCCCCCTAACACCCTACAAGGAGATAGCATCATGTATATTAAAAGATTCCTCGTTTCAGTTTTGTTCGTAATGTCGACGGCAGCATTGGCCGCCCCTAAAATCGAAGTTAAGCCAATTGGCCATGGAGTGTCAGAGGTTTCGTATCGACACAAACAGCCGACCTGCCTAGGTGATGAGGTGCCAATTAGCATCGAGCAATTTCAGGTGCTACACCCAAGGCTAAATTCAATTTTTTTTGGCTCACTCAGTCTTGAAATAGGCGATAAAGGTGCATTGGACAACTGTCATGTACCTGGTCCGACTCAACAGGAAACCATCATTCGGTTTTTGATTGAAACGGATAAACTCGGAACGTCAGCACAAATTCTTAGTTTTCAACGTGCGTCTAAATATACTTTAAAGATCAACGGTGTTGTTTTCGGTTATGTGGAGACAGGACTTCTTGGTGATCACGAGATTCATTTAAATTCAAACTCAAATGTGAATCAATGCAGTAGCCGATGTCGACTTTCCATTGATCCTGAGGCATGTCTAAATCGCTGTGAAAGCGGAAACTGAGTTTTTTTCGGCGAGAATGTTTCCTTTTATGCCAATTCAAAGGTCGATGACGATACCGATTCACCTGATTCAGCTGCATTTCAATTTTACCTAACTTGATTTGTCGCACTAGACTCCCGTAGAATTAGAGGTTCATGGTAATGGACACGATTTGATCACAGATGGTGAGGACAAAAAAAAATGGGAATTCCGGCAATTGAGTTGCGATTATTGGCATTACTCTTATTTGTTTTTTGTGCAACTACCTCTTTGAAATCAGAAACGGTAACGTCGATTGACCAGAGTAATAGCACTATAAAAATCACTCAAGATTCTTCAAAGCAGTATTTAAAAAATGAATCCTTCTTTTTGATTAAAGATGAAAAATTTATAGGTATTGGCAGATTGATATCTACAAATGATGGCTCTTTAAAGTTGATTGGTGGCAACAAGTTTCCGGAGATTGCGGTCGATGATAATTTAGAATTGAGCCATGATCCTAAATGGAAGATTGGCGCGAAAGCAGATGATAAACAAATAAAAAGCAAAATTTTAAAAATTTCCCGAGTTAAAAAAAGTCAAGCGACCTATGTTCTCGTAAGTATCAATGAAATGATCCGGCCTATCTTTGCGGTCGGTCAAAAAATTGAGATTAAGTATCCGGAGCAAGAAAAACCTTTGTCTTCGGTTGTCAAGCGCTTCAATGAAAAAGGCATTTGGCTATTGTTGGAAGGTGAGGTTTTGCCTCCCAAGGTCGGCGCGTCAGTTAAAATATCCCTAGCGGATTCTGAAGAAAGCGCGCAGGGCAGCGCTAAATCGGAGCCTGAGTCAGGTGCGACTCAGTTTGATGATATTGTAGATCCGAGTTCATCAAGAGCGATTCGAGCAACAAAAAAATTTGGGATAAACTTTTTGTATACTCCGTTGTCTGATTTTATGCTGCAATATGGAGTTTCGACTGGGATGGGTTTGACTAAAAATTTAAATCTAAGTCTGAGATGTCAATTTGGAGACAAAAAGCTAGACGACAATTCCAATGGTATACAAACAAATGCGACTCTTTCAGGATTGGTCTTTGATTTTAACGGCAGGTATTTTTTTGGTAATTCCTTTAACCTGTTGTTTGGAGTTGGGATGCGCCAAGGTAGTTTGGAATATTACATTGCCGATTCAAATGGGCAAAAAATCGAAGGGGATATGATTTTTAGAAGCTTTGTTGTTCCCCTTGCAATTGGTAATCATTGGATCTGGGGAAGTGGAGTTACATTCGGAATTGACTGGATTGGTGCATATTTCCCTTTTGCCAACGGAGTCACATCTAATTTCTCTGGCACAGTATCGGGCAGTGATGCTAAAAGATACGAAAATGACCTGATTCAATTAGGCGACGAGACGGGAAAAAAGACGTCCTTAACTTTATTTTTAACTTCACTGGGCTATTCATTTTAATTTGACTGTTTTGTTATGATGATTGAATGTTTCAAATCTAATTTTCGAGATCAATTAATTATGGCATCAATTTAATTCATTCAAATAGTCTCAATAATGTATACACATAACTCGATTATGATGATTGCGATCAAATCCCAATAGGCCAATTCCTGAATCATAAAATCGCACGGCATAGTCTGATGCAGGGCCAGCTTGAGATGACGTCCAAAATGATCTTTCACTTAAAAGATCGGACCATCCCAACTGTGAAAAATTTTTCTGAATACTTCTGATTTTAGACGCGGTCATGACATCATTGGTCGATGGGAGTGTCCAACCGTTAGTCCCAAATCGTCTAAGAGTTTCACAGTATTTTCCGGCTGCGTCTGCAGGTAAAACTTTGTTTGACCAAGACCAATAAATGCCCGTCACTAAATCCCTGATAGTACAATCCTTCAAGCTAGACCGGCAGTCTGAAATGGCCCCAGATTCTTGGTCTATTGATACGTCTTGCCATAAGTTATGGGGAGCGAGATGACCTTCAGATGCGGCATATGTTTGGCCGGTAGAAATAGGCGTTACGTTATCGTCAATGGAACCAAACAGGTCAAAGTATGATTCAAAGTTCACAACGTCTTGGTTGCCGACTTTGAAGTTGCCGTTTTCAAGTCGCACGACTTTGAACGTGAACGTGGTGTCGAAAACCATTTGAGTGAAAAATTGAGACAATGCATAGGATCGATTCTCTATCTCAGCCACTGCATTTAGCGTTTTTGTATAGGCAGCGGCCTCAAGCTCTCTTTGATTTCGCAATGTGCTCATAACAATAGAGTCAGAGTCGCTCAGTTCAAGCAAATTGGATTTCGCCTGAACCAATTCACTGATTAGCTTTAATCGATCTTGTTTTAATTTTGAACTCTTCTCCATCAATTCAAATATCGATGGCTTCGAATTTGGCTGACTGTCGTTTCCACTTGTTGTCACATGATCTATCAGTACCTGAGTTTCACGAATCTGGCTAGAAAGTGTAGAAAGCCTTTCCTCCAATTGTAAAATGATTCTCTCGAGCTTCTTGCCTTCTTCAACTTGATCGGTATCTGAGGTGTCTTCAGAAAGAATGCCGTCTATCTTTTTATCAATGGCCTCGATTTCGGCTCCACGAATGGCGATTTCCTCTTCAAGCTTGATCAAGTTGGAATTCATGCGATTTAGGAATTACTTGTAAAATCCCTCTGCATTTTTTCGTACAACTACTTGTTTGGTACAATTTTTAGGTGAGGGAGATAGAACGTCGATTGGGCAAACGTATTTTTCGAGATCATTTTGGGATTTAAAGAACAGTGTCTTGGATGCGGAGGCTGAAGAGTTTGATTCGACGATGATGTGTGCATAAATTTTTGAACTCGATAGAGCTACTATCGATATGAAAGATGCAAGGTTCAATACGATGTTCAATACTATGGCTTTCATTTAAATGTCCTCGAGATGGCCAAGAAATGGTCGTCTATCGAAGTCCAGAGGTACTGTCAATGCTCAAACGACTGCTTTACTGACTTAGGTACGGCATCTAACAACTATGTTCATTTGGCATTTCGCGCCAGAAACGTGTCCAGAGCGAAGCGATGGATCTTGTGAATTCATGCGCTTAGACCTGAGATCCTTCAGGGCTAACGCCCTTCAGGACACGTCGCTGGCGTTTCGCGCCTGCGACTAGTTACGGAACCGATGACTTGACTCTTGGATTGAAGAAACTGGAGTTGCTCTATGGTGCCGATATTCTGGTAGTTTATGCATTCGAAGCTAGTCAAAGAGTTCCCTAGACTGGACCTATTTCTTGTAGATTTATTTTGCTGTTTATGACAAAAGCAGAAGCTAAATTAACGATTTATCAGGACTTTCCGGGTTGGAGCATTGCCTATGTCGAATATTGAGAAGGAAATTAAAAGGCGTCGAACATTTGCGATCATCTCGCATCCCGATGCCGGTAAAACGACGACCACAGAGAAACTGTTGTTATATGGCGGTGCGATACAGTTGGCGGGATCGGTTAAGGCGAAGAGAGGCAAGAAATTTGCGACCTCCGACTGGATGGAGTTGGAGAAGCAAAGGGGCATTTCGGTCACAAGTTCTGTTATGAAGTTCAATTATGATGACTGCGAAATCAATTTGATCGACACACCTGGTCACCAAGATTTTTCAGAAGATACCTACCGAACTTTGACCGCAGTGGATAGCGCAGTCATGCTTATTGATGCTGCCAACGGCGTTGAGAGTCAGACCAAAAAGCTTTTTGAAGTTTGCGCTTTAAGAAAGACTCCGATCATTGCCTTTGTCAATAAAATGGATCGAGAAGGACGCGAACCCTTTGATCTTATCGATGAGATTGAGAAAGTTCTGGGAATTCAGTGTTACGCAGCCACTTGGCCGATTGGCATGGGAGATCGTTTTCGCGGGGTTTATGATCGATTTAAAAAGACATTACTCGTTTTTGAAAAGGGCGCTGATAGAGCTCGTCCGGTTGCGTTGAAGGGTTTGGGAGTTGATGACCCCGAACTCATAAAAGAGCTGGGAGAGGAAATGACGGCCCAACTTCGAGACGAGATTGCGATGCTTGAAGGTGCTGGCGAAGTTTTTGATCGCGAGGCCTATTTAAATGGCGACCTTTGTCCTGTGTATTTTGGTTCTGCAATGAATAATTTTGGTATTCAGACATTGCTAGAAGCCTTGATTGAAATCGCGCCTTCACCGCTTCCAAGAGCTGCTGCAAGTCGTCTTGTGAATCCAATAGAGCCAAAGTTTTCCGGGTTCGTTTTTAAGATCCAAGCAAACATGGATCCTGCACATCGAGATAGGATTGCCTTTATGAGGATTGTATCTGGCAAATTTGAGCGCGGGATGAAAGCTTGGCATGTGCGAGCGAAACGTGAATTTAGATTGGCAAGACCAACTCAATTTATGGCCCAAGATAGATCTCTTGTCGATGAAGCCTATGCGGGAGATATTGTTGGTATTCATGATCCTGGAATTTTCAAGATCGGTGATACCTTGAGCGAAGGAGAAGCTTTGATTTACACAGGTATTCCTGTGTTTAGTCCAGAAAACTTCGTACGTGTTCAGCTGAAGGATCCATTGAAAAGCAAACAGCTAAACAAGGCCCTCGATCAGTTGTCTGAGGAGGGAGCTGTACAAGTATTGCGACCAATCAACTCCAATGACCAATGGTTAGGAGTCGTCGGCGCATTGCAGTTTGATGTCGTTAAGTATCGAGTTGAGCATGAATATGGTGTGAGGGTTGATTTTCAAGGCCTTCCGTACAACGTAGCTAGATGGGTAAAGTGTGATGACGAGCGTCTTTTGGAGCAATTCACACAAGAGCAAAGTCAGCACCTTTGTCGTGATCAACGTGAGGATCTAGTTATTTTGTTGGAGCAAACATGGCGACTGAAGATGTTGTCTGAACGATATCCAAAAGTGACCTATGCTAATACAAGTGAGAATCTGAGTGCGGTAGACTCTGCGCAAAATTAAAATGGAGATGAATCATGACTCGTTGGAATAACTTGATCTCGATTAAAAATTCGGTCATTGGCATGATTCACTTAAAACCTCTTCCGGGGTCTCCATTGTTTGATGGTAATTTAGAAGAAGTAATAAAGTTTTCTTTAGCAGATGCTGCCGCGTTGATTAAAGGCGGTGTCCATGGACTGATGATGGAAAACTTTGGAGATGTGCCGTTTTCAGCAGGGCAAGTTTCCGGTGAAACCGTTGCAGTGATGACGCGAGTGGCGGTCGAAATTCGGCGATTGACCAGTTTGCCTCTTGGTATCAACGTCCTTCGCAATGATGCGTTGGCAGCAATGTCGATTGCCATGGCTTCTGATGCCGATTTTATTCGCGTGAATGTTTTAAGTGGAGCAAGAGTTACTGATCAAGGTTTGATTCAGGGACAAGCATTTGAATTGATGCGAAGGCGAAAGTCACTTGGTTTGGAAAAGATAGCAGTTCTTGCAGACGTAGATGTTAAGCACAGTGCTCCATTGGCTGTCAGGCCCTTGAAGGATGAAGTTGAGGATACGATTTTGCGAGGTTTAGCAGATGGCGTTGTTGTTTCGGGTGCGGGAACTGGCAAAGTGACTGATCCAGCTAAGGTGATAGAGGTCGCAAAACATTCGAGCGGACGTCCTGTTTTTTTAGGGAGCGGTGTTACAACTGAAAATGTTAAGTCCTATTCGGGCGTGGCAACGGGTTTTATTGTGGGATCTCATTTTAAATTGAATGGAAAATTAGAAGGGCCAGTCGATCCTGATAGAGTTCGAGCGTTTGTTGCGAATCTGAAGTAGGATTCATTATATGAATGAGAAAGAATTCAAGTCCAGAAATTTGGCGCTTTTCGATTTTGACAATACTATTTCCTATCACGATCATTTTACCAGGTTTTTGTTTTACCAAACTTCAAAATTTCGTATTTTCTTAGGTGCTTTTTTTTTATCACCTATCTATTTGATATTTAGATTGCGATTGATAAAACCTACGATTATGCGTCGATTTGCAGTTTTTGTTGCGTTTTGCGGTGTTTCTGAAGAGGAGCTTCGTAAAAGAGGTCTTCAGTATTCTCGGATGAAGTTAGAGTCTGATTTGCGCCCTGAAGCTATCAGGAGAATCCAGATGCACAAGGCTCAAGGAGATAAGGTCGTTGTTGTGTCGGCTTCATTGAGACTTTATCTAGAGGACTGGTGTTTGCGCGAAGGACTTGACCTCCTTTGTTCCGACTTAGCTTTTCAAAATGAAAGAGCGACGGGACTTTATCAAGGCAACGATTGTAGTGGTCAAGAAAAATCCCGCCGAGTTTCTAAAAGTTATAATCTTGAAGATTTTTCATCTATCTATGGTTATGGAGACTCAGACGATGACCTTCCCATGCTTGCTCTAGCTGACAAGGTCATTTATCGCTGGCGCGAGAAGGCTATTTAAAAATTTTTAACATCCTGAATCAGAAGGTGTCGCGTCATCACTGCCATTTGTATTGGAATCTGAAGGCGTAACACTACCGTTATTGGAGCTAGATTCGGGCATACCCGAGTCCATCCAAAGCTTAAATTTAGCAATGGTCGTTGTGGACATTTTCGATCCGCCCTTTGGCATCGTTCCACTATTAATCGAGGTGTAAATATCAGACGCAGCGGTTTTGACGCTTGCATAGTCAGTTAAGACAGGGGCTTTGCTGGTGTGGCAACCAAAGCAGTTGGCAGACTGCAACATGGTCTTAATGTCAGAGTCATAGGAAACAGAGACTGATGGCGAAGAGGACGGCGATGGCGATCCTGTGGGAGAAGGTGATGGTGAAACTGTGCCATTTTGCAAATACCCTCCTGTCGCCCAATTTTGCAAAATGGTTTTCTCAGCCGCGGTGACTTTGGTTGAAGAAGGAGGCATGCCTCCGGAGTTAATTTCAGACATGGATTTTGTGTAATTTGTTTTGAATAGCGAATAGGAATTTAGCTTGGGGCTTTTGCTTCCACTATGACAACTAAGGCATTTAGATTGTAAAATTGGCTGGACATCAGTTGTAAAGCTGACAGTGTTTGCAAGACGCAAATCTGTAGACTCCGTTGATTCATCTGTTTCAGACTCTTCTGTCGTGTCTGAGTTTGTGCCGGTATTGGTGTTTGATCCAGTCTGGTTTGAGGATGTCGACTTTGCAGGTTTGCAGTCATTTGAAATTCGCTTTGAGGCGGCAACAGGCTTGCACGAGTGGAAAGATCCTAGAAGATATAAGTTGGCGACTGCGGTTCCCAACAGAATTGTTTTTTTCATAGTTAAGTCAGCCTCCTTAAGCTGACCATGTATCGGTATTTTACATCCATAACTTTAATAAAAAGAATATGTCAAATGTCTTAGTATTTACAGGTAGTTGTAATGCCAGCGTCATCCGCCTTGGATTTTTCTCTGAAGAATCTAAGTCAGATTCAGAACGGAACCTTTTTGTTTAATGAAATTTCAAAACCTCCATTCCATTTTAAAAACTCGTCAAGTTCGCGTTGAGACTCCTTGTGGTAATTCCCTCGTCTTACTGCCAGTATGAGCGTGTTCTTCGGAGTTGCATGTGACATTGTGAACTCTGTGGTCGTGACTTCATAACCATGCCCTCTCAGCACCAAAACTCTTATCATATCCGTCGTATGGGCAGCCATTTCACGACGTAAATGTGGATTGTGAAACAAAGGTGTTAGCGCATGATCTTTCATGGCAGTGCCGTCTTTCTTCCAATAACTTGCTAGCTCTGCTTGGCAACAAGGTGCTACAGCAATAAAATCTGCTTTTTCTCGAATACCCAGAGAGATTGCGTCGTCTGTAGCGGTATCACATGCATGAAGAGCAATTACTGCATGAAGTCGGCCCTTCTCGTCCTTGGAAAACGTCTTCCAATCAAAATCAGAAATAGCTGATTGAGCAAAATTCATTTCTCCTTTGATTTTGAGGTCGTTGAAGTTTTTAATGTTCTTTTCAATCAATTTGACATTTGAGTCAATTCCAACCATGTAGCTGGGATGCTTCCACATGTTTTCATAGCACCAGGCGAGCACAAACGATAGAACGCTGCTTCCACATCCTGCGTCCAAAATATTGACTATCTTTTGTCGCTCATTCAAGTCTTCCAAAAAGGGCCTAAACTGGGCAATGAGATGGTTGACCTGTATGAATTTACGCATGGCATCTGCTGAAATCGTCGCATCGTTATTCATAATGCCTAACGTCTTTAATAGCAAAGGTGCTGACGTTGGAAGTAACAGGTATTTATGACCTGCAGTGAATTTTTTGAGGCGGTCGGAAGACCAGTGAGAATTGACTTTTGAAATGAAATCTTCTGCAGTTCTCTGTGTCATTTGCTATCCTAAATTAAATTGAATTGGTAAAATGACGGTCTGTTGACTATTCTACTCATATCTTATCACGAACGTCATTTATTGTTGGAGTGACACTAACTTGAATCATCAAGATATAGAATTCCCGAGAACACAGCAGCAAAGAATTTTCGAGTTGATTGAAACAATTGATCAAGGAGCAAGCAATCCTAAGAGAATTGCTGATTGTGTGATGCGTTTATCGAGTTACTATGCTGAGAATCCCCTTGGCAAAACACCTTGGAATGAATCATGGTGTCAGATTGCTTATTTGGCCTACTACTATCCTATGAATTGGTGGCGCATGGTTGTGGCAATCCAAAGGTCCAAAAACAACGGGCAT
Organism: Pseudomonadota bacterium; assembly: GCA_026390495.1. GTDB lineage: Bacteria > Bdellovibrionota_B > Oligoflexia > Oligoflexales > RGVZ01 > CAMDKS01. Next base: position 12,766 of record JAPLFV010000403.1, read on the forward strand.
TTTTCCAATTTTGAGCAGTTAGTTGATTTTGGAAGCGGCCTTGGAAGTACTTCATTTGCCTTTGATTTTATGGGTATTGATTTTCCGCAAGGAGACATTTTTATTGAGTCTTCAAAGATCGCGATAGAATTACATCAAAAATTGGTCGGGAGTAACGCTAGACATTCTATTTGGAGCCAGGACTCTCGCAAACTCAACATAGATCGACCGACACTTGCAACTTTTTCATATTCTTTGACTGAACTGAGTCAGATTCCAGATTGGGTTCAACAATGTCAAGGTTTGTTAATATTGGAACCAGCTACTCGTGATGATGGTAGAAAACTGATGCAATTGAGACGAGATCTCTTACCACACGGATGGAGCGCTGTAGCACCTTGCACTCATCAAGAACCTTGCCCGCTTTTGGAATTGACTGAAAGAGATTGGTGTCACGATCGGGTGTTCTGGAAGCAGCCAGATTGGTTGGCCAAGATCGAAGACAATATGCCCATAAAAAATGGGACCTTGCCTTTTTCCTATCTTTTTTTAGTTCGGAATGAACTGGCTTTTCAAGGGCCAGGTACCAACCACGGTCGAATGACTGGGGACCTTCAGGATTTTAAGGGCTATTCAAAACAGCTGTTTTGCCGCGGAAAAGATAGAGAGTTTGTGTCGTGGCAACACAAGATTTTTGGTAAGAAAATGCAGGGAATTACAAGAGGATCATTGGTCAAATATCGAATTGGTATTGAAAGTAAAGGTAATGAGATTAGACCGGAAAGTAATGATGACATCAAAGCGATCGAATAGAATCTTTTCATGGATCTTTCTTGAGATTAAAA
>JAPLFV010000044.1 GCA_026390495.1 Pseudomonadota bacterium
GCAATAGAAAAAGTGAGGCCATGGATCATTTGCGATTAGCTGTTTCACTGGACTCAACACTGATTGCAAAAGCAAAAGATGATTCTGATTTCAATACCATTAAGAATACTGCTGACTTTCAAGACATCATATTCAGTAAAAATAGCAATACTGAGTCAATGCTAACTCACTAAAGACCTAATTTTCTGGAATAGAGGAGATACTTGTCGATATTATTTCTATAAGAACTAAACCCTTCATTCCAGTATTTATCATCGATTGAAAAATCATTATCAAAAAACTTTAAATCTACCTGACTGTCTCCAAAAATTAACTTCATAGGCAATGTCTTGTGATCATACTCATAAGGCGGTTCTTTCCACCGAAACTTACCTTCACCCATTTCAATTGCGGTCCTAATAATCGCCAAAGACAAATTAAAACTTCTCAATTTCTTGAAATCCAGGACGTGAATTTGTAACCCCTTACAGGTTTGTCCGGCCCATTTCTGAGATGTTGGTTCAAATTGAGCTGGCCTCAAAAACACTCCTGGAGTGTCGCCTCCAAGTTTCTCCCTTACGGCATCACAAAATTTGACCTGGTCTTCAATATATGGCGCACCGATCAATTGAAAGGGTAACCCAGTACCCCTACCCTCTGAAATATTTGTACCTTCAAACAAGACTGTGCCTGGATAAACATAAACGGAATCTACTGTTGGTAAATTGGGAGACGTTAATACCCATTGACGTCCCAGGTTTGACCAGTAGTGACTGGGATTCCAATTCTCCAATCTTACGACCTCAAGATCTGCACCTATAAATGAATTAAAAAATTGAGCCGCTTCACCTGAAGTCAATCCATGCCTCATTGGAATGGGAAACTCACCGACAAAAGACGAACAAGAAAGGTCAAGCACCCTCCCCTCAACAGTCTCGCCACCTACTGGATTGGGCCGGTCCAAAATCACGACTTTCTTTCCGAATTTCTTCGCACTCCTAAGACAGCCAGCAATTGAAGCCTTCCAAGTATAAATTCTGCAACCGACAATTTGAAGATCCACAATGATGGTATCCAGGGCACTCATCATCAACTCAGTTGGCTCACGGGTTTCACTGTATAAACTATATAATGGCAACCCTGTGGAATCATGAATCGAATGCTCAGTCTCGATCATATTATCTTGTTTAGTTCCATAAAAGCCATGTTGTGGCCCAAATAGAGAAACCAGCTGAGAAGGAAGGATTCGCCTCACTGCATCCCACGAATATTCGAGTGATGAAGTCACCGAGGCCTGATTAGCCAACAACCCACATTTACCCCAATGCCGAGCAATGCTCAAATTCGAGCATAGAACATCAATTCCCATCCTCAATTCACTCATAAATAAATCTCAAACCAATCTCTGATTAATTTTAGCAATAATTGAAGACAAACAATCTTCAACACTCTTTCCACTTACGGACTCGATGACAAGATTCTTATCGGTAGATTGTTCTCCATGGGCCGTACAAGATCCATCGTGGTAAACATCAACTTCAATATTAAAAGTCGTTCCCTTTGCAATATATGTGAAATTGTGTGCCTGAAAAAGCTTTCCTCCACTTTGAATCACAACTTTCTTCCAGTCCATCCTCTTAGCCCCCCAAAAAAAATATGCTAACCATTTTAAATTTTTAAATTTATATGACAATTTTATTCGATTCGGCATGCCGCGTCCACCAATGGAAGCTGCAATAGATAAAAAACCTCCAGATTTGATTTTTAAGCTCCATCTGCTAGAATCGAATGAGAGACAGTAATTGTCTCATAGGCTACATGCCTAGGAAAGGAGGTGGTGCTGTGGGTTGTTTGAATTACCCTAGTAGCACGGAGGTGGCTGTCTCTTAGGAGATTTGTCCCTTTTCGCTACGGACCGGCTCCCTCCTTTTTAGATTGATTTGCAGGGACGCCGGTTTTATTCCTCGCCACCCATCCCACTATAAAAATCATTTCCCTTGTCATCCACAATAATAAATGCGGGAAAGTCTTTCACTTCTATCTTCCAAATAGCTTCCATACCCAATTCAGGATATTCAAGTACTTCAACCTTTTTAATACAATCTTGACCCAACCTTGCTGCAGGACCTCCAATTGAACCTAGGTAGAAGCCACCATACTTTTTGCAAGCGTCAGTTACGTCTTTCGTTCTGTTTCCTTTTCCCAGCATTATCTTCGATCCACCCAAAGACTGAAATAAATCTACATATGGGTCCATTCTCTGAGATGTCGTTGGGCCGAAACTGCCTGAAGGCTTTCCATGAGGGGTTTTTGCAGGCCCCGCGTAATAAACCGGAAATTTTTTGAAACACTCCAAAATACCAAGTCCACTATCAATTCGCTCCTTTATTTTGGCGTGCGCAATATCTCTCGCAACGATCATTGGACCATTTAGCATAATTCGCGTGGATACAGGCAATTTAGAAAGAACTTGCAGTTGGTCTTCCATGGGCAAATTCAAGTCAATTGAAATTGATTTGCCAGTTTCATCAAGTCCATGAGGCAAATATTGAGATGGATCTGTCTCTAATTGTTCCAAAAACACTCCTTCAGCCGTTATCTTCGCTTTAATCTGTCGATCTGCTGAACAGGAAACACCAATGCCAATTGGACAGCTAGCGCCGTGTCTGGGAAGTCTAATAACTCTCACATCATGTACAAAATATTTGCCGCCAAATTGTGCGCCTATATTTGTTTGAATTGCCCATTTCTCAACTGAGGCTTCTAAATCCAAATCTCTAAACGCAATGCCCATAGGAGACCCTTCTGTAGGCAATCCATCGTAATAACCACAAGAAGCCAATTTAACCGTCTTCAAATTCATTTCCGCAGATGTACCACCAATGACAATTGCCAAATGATAGGGTGGACATGCTGCAGTCCCAAGTCCAGTTATCATTTCTTTTATGAAAGACTCCATTGATTTTGGATTGAGGACTGATTTAGTTTTTTGGTAGATATAAGATTTATTTGCACTTCCACCACCCTTTGCAATAAACAAGAACTCGTATTTGCCTCCTGGTACTGCATATAAATCAACTTGTGCAGGTAAATTGGTGCCTGTATTTTTCTCCTGATACATCGACAAAGGAGCTAACTGAGAATACCTCAAGTTTTTTGAAAAATAGGCCTGATAAATGCCCTGACTGATGGCGTCCTCATCGTTTGATCCAGTAAAAATATTCTCACCTTTTTTTGCCATTACTATCGCTGTTCCGGTATCTTGGCACGAAGGAAAAACTCTCTCTGCAGCAATGACTGCGTTTCGAA
>JAPLFV010000365.1 GCA_026390495.1 Pseudomonadota bacterium
TAAGCCCTTAGAACGACAAGTATCCAAAATCAGACGTGAGTTATATATTCGTTAAAACAAAGTTACAAATTTTTTTTATCTATTAAAGCAAATCTGATTTTTAGCCGTATACTTGATGTCGACGGTATCGACTAGAGATTAAACCGCCCCTAAAACTAAGGAGAGATTTTTATGAAACACTTAACTAACCACGACCTCAAAGAACTCATTGGAAAAAACGAGCCATGCTTGACTGTGTACGCACCACTTGAGGGTGATTTATCAAAGGACATACAAACCCTTCAGTCAATGCTCAACGAAGCTTGTGACCACGCCAGGAACACGTTTCCCATAGTCTCCCCACATTTCGACGGTTTGTCTGCCAAAAACGTTCTAGGCGAGCAGTCTGATCAATATCAAAACAAAGGCGTAGCCATCTTTAAATCGCCCACATTCCTCGGGATTCGCTTGATGCATCAAAAGATTGATCCCTTAATTGTTGTTTCAGATAGCTTCCATTTAAAGCCATTCTTTAACTACCTACAAGTTGAGAATCGCTACATGGCAATCTGCCTAGATAGTGATCGAGTCAGATTGTATCGCGGCGATCAAATGGGCATCGAGTCCGTCAGTGAATTTCGCAGTGCAACTGTCGTTCATTTAACGCCATCTCGACAGGCCTTTGAACCAATAACTAGGCATGGAGGTCGATTTAACAATCAGGAAACCATGCGTATGGAGCGAAGCATTCTTCGTTTCTTTAAGAGAATCGACAATGACATCAGACGTCATTATATCACTTCGAACATACCAGTAATTCTTGTTGGCCCGACTCGCTTGACGCAGTTGTATCGCAATGTCAATAAGCATCGAAGTGCAGTTATTGCGACCATTCCTCATAGTCAACCTACAGGACCAATGCCTGGAGACATACATCATCAGACGTTGCAAATTTTAGAGGAGTTTCATCAAAGACGGGCCTTAAAAGGCACATTTGAGTTTCGATACACTAAGCCATTTGGCAGAGCCATTGATAACATGTCGAAAATTGCAGAGGCCGCCGTTAGAGGTGAAATAAAATCTTTGATGATTCGATCTGGCGCGAGTGTTTGGGGCCGCGTGAGTCGACGAACAGGCAAAGTATTGGTCCAAGATAAGCAAGCCAGTCAAATTTCAGACGACATATTAGATGATATCGGTGAACTAGTCCTAAAAAATCAAGGCGAAGTTTTCGTCATTCCAGCCCGCGATATGCCTACCAATGAACCTCTTGCCGCAATTCTCCAGCCTAAACCAATTGCCTCCTAAACTTCGCCGATAAACTCGCAGAGGATGTTAGCCACAAAAGGCTAGCATCCTCACAAAGTCGCTTACGCTCCAAAACGGATAACGCTAGGACCTAGAAGCTCTACAACACCATCTGAGATAATGACACCTGAGTCATCATCACACCCGATGTATTGATTCTGCGCACCTGCCAAACTAATGATCTCATTCACACTTAAACCTAGTTCCAATAGATGTGGTACAAAATCAAAATCGAACATTGAAAGACCCTTAATAAACGACTTTTCCTTTTTGCGATCATAACCATTGGAATCCAAATTCAAAAGTCGCTTACCTAGCACCATGGCCCCAGCGCTAACTCCCATCAGTATTTTAGACTTTGCAATTTTTTGCAATTCTGACCTCAAACCTCGAATCTTAAGCGCCTCCAAGAGTGGAACTGGATCTCCACCGGCCAAATAGACGATTGAAGCAGTTTGAATAGTATTTAATGACTTTGAAGACCAATTGGCATGCAAATCCATATACTCAATGTTATTGACACCAATTTCCGCAAATCGCTGGCAAATCGTCTCGAATGGTCGCTGCTTTGGTTCGTGTTCTGTCGGTATATACGCGACATGTGAGAATGAAGAATCAATGGACGCGATCAAACGTTCATCCATAACATCACTGAGACCCGGCTTAAAATCGCTATATAGAAAAATCATAAATGAGTGAACATCGCATTCTTTAAATGATTGACAGGACAAGGTGGCGAATTTTGGAAAACCTAAACCTATAACATCTTCACAAACAACAGATCACGATCCACATACCGAACACCCTGACTTTCATAGGCCCACTCCCATTCACTGATATGCTTAAATCCCTGACGAATATAAAATTCCTGAGCCTGCTGATTGAACTCCCACACGCCCAGCCAAACGCTATCGTAGCCAAGAGATTTCGCCTCACTGTAGGCCTTTTCCATGAGAAGCTTTCCAAAACCATGTCCCTTAAAACTAGAGTCTATATAGACTCGATGAACGAACAAGGCGGAATATCGACTCAAGTCTGAAGGAGGTTCTTGGTCTTCTAAATGCAGATATCCTGCAAAAGTCCCATCTACCATTAACATATAAATGACCTGTTTCTCGTTCGTCAAACAAGATTCAAAATATTTAGAGTTAAGTGAAAGTTTCGCATACCCGTCAATAATGGCATCAGTATAGTAGGCCTTTCCACAGAAAGTTTGTCGAAATGTCTTTTCTGCAAAAGCTGAAATCTGCTTTGCGTGGGATTTATTTGCCTTTAAAATCTCAATTTTCATTGAATTTGGCCTCTCGCTTGGGCGGAAAAAAAAAGCCCCATCTAAGGGGGCTCTTCTATTCAAGATTGAAACAGATCATTAGGGACAACAAGTCTGCTTCAATTTAGTAATTTATCAGTCAATCTACAAACCACGTTTTAGATACAAAGCACCGCCGTAAGTCTGAAAGCCAACAAAAGATTTTGTTTGAGTGGTACCAACGGTAGAATCAATATCAATTCCTTTCAATGTCCCTTTCAACTCACTCAATGCATATGCAATATCGTAATTTGTTCCACTAGCGGTAAAGGCACCTTGATCGATACCTGCCGACGACTTATTCGATCCTTTTATGATTGTCATAGAATTATCATCATCAGGCATTAGTCCAACCACCAAAGGAGCATTCGCAGAGTCTTTGATGATGGTCATCCATCCTGCCACAACAGTTGTACTACCTGTGCAAGTCGCGCCGGTTGTATTGCTTTGGCATGCATCCGTCCACCATTGGAAACCTCGGATGGCTCCTGGTTGTCCAGCAAACACAAATGCTGATTCTTCAAACACTGTATTGAAAAAATAAGCCCTTGTACTAGACATACCAGGGTTCGGCGCTTGAGTGACGTTCATATTATAAAATCGAAGCATACGATTGGTATCAATCATCATAGTCAAAGTAGGAGGTGTCGCAGTTGTCTCTTCAATCTTGACACTTCCTTTAATGGGGAAATCAAGAAAAAAAGTCTTGGTCGAATCAGTATATAACTCATTAGCTTTGTTGAGCTGATAGTCCATTTCTTCTGCTGCTGCCAAAGTGCTTGGTAGCTCTGAGGCTGCCGCAACTCCTTGAGTAGCCTGAAATGTAGAAGCAGAGGCCTTTGTGCAATAAGTTCGTGACCCTTGTGTACCTGCTCCATTAGAACCAGCGGTTCCAAAATTACCAGTCACGCAACCTTTGACTTTCGCGCGAACCGAAAATTCGGCTCTTAGAGTGGTAAATGTACCAACGCCTACCTGAGCTGTTCCGACAGCGCCGTTTCCAGAATCTGGGCAGGTACCTTCAGCAGTTTTAGCAATTGCTTTTTTCTCATTATCTAGGCCACAAGGGCACTCTTTGATTCCGTCAACGGGAACTCCAGATGAGTCAACGCAAGCGTAATTTGTGAAAAGATTCGAAATATCGACTGTAGAACTCCCAATATTGATGCTCTTTCCAGCGGCATCATAAAATATTGTCTTTTCAGAAGAATCATTTTTAAGAGTCATCTTAGTTATGTAGAGCTTCAAACTTGTAGGAGCTCCAGATGCAATCGAAGAGTTTCGAAAATCAGTTGCCGAGGCAGCTAACGAAAGTGCTGTGGTCGGTTTTCCTGTCGTTTTCATCGCAAATCGTAGAGTTCCAGACGCTTCGTCATCACTGTCCTTTTTGCCGCAGCTAGCGGTAACAAGAAGAAGTCCTGCACATAAGAGCCTCGCGAAGCACCGTTTGGTAGTATTTTGTATCTTCATATATTCCTCCTGTTAAAAACAAAAAAAATTTCTCAGAAAAATAAAAAAAGATTTCAAAAAAAACCTTAGTTTATTTCTGACATTCTAACAGAATTATATCACATATTTATATGAGTCTAATATTCTGCCCGCGAGGAAATCCTGATGCATGGAA
>JAPLFV010000334.1:0-28374 GCA_026390495.1 Pseudomonadota bacterium
TAACGATTCTTAACTGGTACATAAATGAAACCACCTCAATAAACGGACCTGAAAGAGCGTCGTATTTTGACTTGTAACTGTCTGTTTTGGCTAATGCTCTTTGAAGTAATGGAATGGCCAGGATATTGCTAAGTCAAATTAGTAAGTTTCATTTGTATTTTTCTAGTTTGATTTCTAACTCGGAGTTGACGTTATGTTAAAATTGAAATTGTTTTTAATAGCTGTTGTTGCATCTCTTTCCACCCAATTGCATGCTCAAATTGGAGACGGATTTGGAGACACAATCGATCACTTAGGCACTCCTAGGGAGGCGACCATCAAGGAGTTTAACAATCTTAAGATTGCGATTGATGAACTTAAGAGTCTAATCTATTCGGAAGGTGTTGAAGCACAATCGTCTCTATCTAATGCGCAGATTTTTGAAAGTGATATTGATCGAGTTGTTTCTGTCCTCCGGCAGATTCCGTCAAACGGCTATAATCTGCTATTGTCGCAGGTTGAGGCCCAAAATTCACGGGCTGATTTGACTTTGGCCATTCGAGAAGAGAGGATCAATGCCCGGCCTGCGATTCGGTCAGTTGTTACAAAGATTCATGAAACGGCGACGAGTGCTTTTATGCTGTTAGTGAATTTTAGGCAGAGTTTACCGAATGACGGTACTTTAAGAGGTGCTATTATTTGTAAGGCCCGAGGCACTACTGCAGGTGGATTCTTTGGATTTTTTAACTCGCTGGGTTTCACCCATTATGATGCCTATCAATGAGCGTTGGCTGTTTGCGGTCAGAACTCTCTGACTTGCCAGGTAGAAGAATGTCGAAAAGGTGGAGTTGTTATCAGTCAATAAATTGTTTCAGTTATGACGTAAAAGCCCATCAATGAATGTTCATTGATGGGCTTTGTGATTTTGTTTCAAAAAGCAGCTTCCAAACCCAATTTGTAAAACTATTGTTATTTTCTTAACGGATTAGATTTTTTCCCGGTTTCCTATCACCTAACTTATTTATGTCAACTTTCTGCGCCGCAATACATCGATTTGACCTTCCCAACTTGTAATTTGCCGGCAGATCCACTCGTTGAGGAGCTCATTTTTTTGCGTTTCATTTAGAAAATATCGTTCGGGACTTAATTTCTTAAGAGCGCGTTGTGAGGTCGTGTACATTGATATAGCAGCACAAACACTGATGTTGAGGCTTTCAACGATTCCTGACATGGGAATCGTAAACCTGACATCTGAGAGTTCCAGCCATTCCTTTGAAAGACCTTCGTGCTCGTTTCCAAATGCGAGCGCAATGGGTTTATCGATAGGTAACTCATCGAGGGCAATCGCATCGCCGTAGGGAAACGCCGCGGCTACGAGATATCCTTGATTATGTAATGTGTCGACGCATTGCTTTACAGATGGGTGTTTGTTGATATGAACCCAGTGGTCGACTCCTCGAGCCACCGTTGATGTATCAAATTTAGTTTTTAGAGTGACGACATCGATATTTTGAATTCCAAAACCTTCCGCGGAGCGAATGCATGCCGAAACGTTATGAGGTTGATGAACATCTTGGACAACAAGGCGAATATAGTTTGTGCGTCGTGACACGGTATCGATCATTCGCTGACGCCGTTTATCCGTCAATTGAGGTGACAATAATTCCCAAGCATCCTTTGGATACATAAATCATCTACCTTTGATTACAAGAAATCTTATCTCTGTTATTGATATGTGCTAATGAGTCGAATCCGCACTATCTGTCGATGTTGAGCTTTTTGCTAGAGAATCTGACTGGGTTTCAATTTCCAGTTCATCGTGAACAAGTGTGACGCCAATTCTCTGCAAGGCCTCACCAACAATTGGACCGATACTTTCCGAAAGAATCGGATCATTTGGTTTGGCAAGTTGGCTGGATTTTAGGATCCAAGTCGATAATTCCTTTAATGCCAACTCCCAATTTTTTGTTCGTTCATCAGCCATCTCTCTTAAGCTTTTCATGCCTTGGTACATCGTTTCATATTGGCCAACTTTGCGCCTGAGCGTATCAAAATCGCGAGGATTAGGTCCAAGATAGGATTTGAACAAATGTAGTTCCTTCTCGAGAGTCCTAATTTTTGAAGATTCGGCCTTAACGTTTGAAGACTTGATCGTGTTCAATTCAACTTTAGTTTGGTTAAGTTCGCTTGTAACTAAGGCCAAGTTTGTAGAAAGCTCGTCGTTTCTGCGCTTAAGATCTTCAACCTGCAATTGATTAGACTCTGCAGAATTTAAAAAACCATGGTGAGTTTTCTCGATGAGGTCACGTTGAGCTTCGACATCCCTAATTTTCTTCTCAAGGCGTGTTAAATTTAGCTCGCTATTTGCTTGATAGTCCGCAACAGATTGGCGAAGTTCATGGAGGCTGTCGCGGGCCTCGCTTGAATCGAATTTTGCCTGTGCAAGTTCAGAGTCTAGTTTTTGAATTCGTTTTTGGGCAGCATCTGAGCGCGATTGGAGGCCCTCATAGGCTCTAGCGCCCTCATTCAGTATGACTTTCAAATGTCGTTGCCCCTTAAAGAAATAGACAGCCGCACTGATCGATAAAATGCAAACAAACGCCATTATGAAGATGAGCATATTTTGCTTCCTTACAATTGAATTGCCATTGTGAAAACGGAGATCAAGTCCCTTCACGATAACACACAGGCTTCATTCTGTCAGGCGGATATTTGAGGCGCAATTTTTTGTTAGTACGTTGTTATTGTTACTTTATAAATTGAAAAAATCTTTTGAGAGCTTGCTAAAATGCTATATTGTTTAGTCAGCAATCACTTCGCATAGTTACTCATGCTAATGGAATTACCAATAGAAAATGACCAATCTCTGAGGTGCAAAGATTGGTCACTGAGGACGTTAGATTTTCAGATGCATATTGAATTCGTCGGTTTATTTCCCAATGCTCAACTCACAAGTGGCTTTGGCATTCGGTACCACTATCCGATGGCAATAGACCGCTTTTGCTTGGACCGATGTCAGACCAGGTCCTTGTGGGCCTTCAAGTGCATTGAGACTGATTAACAGATCAAACAAAGCCTCAAGATCTGTTTTTGCAATAGGATGGTCTTGTCCTTCTTTCTTAAATGCGCAGTTGAGATCTTCCTGACCACCAACAAATTCTTTTCTTTGACACTGAACCGAGTCTGCGGATAAGGAGCCGCTTCCAGGAACTGGAATTGGTCCCATTAACTTAGCGCGATACATGATGCCATGTAGAAGTTTGCTATCGCTTTCGCTTAACTCAATCTTTTTAACTAAAGCACTTGTGTCGAGCGGTGCAACGGAAAGATGGCCAGGACGGCCTCGCTTTGAAGCGTAAATGGCAGAAACAGTAATAGTTAAGTCGTCTTCATAACGTACAAAAGATTTTGTAATGTTAACGAGGACCGGGCAAACTTGGCCCGGAGTAGGGCGACAAACATGGTTTAGGATTTCCATTTCTGGACGTCCTGGTCGTGCACAGAAGTCATTAGATAAAAGGAGTTGTACTTGATCTTGGACTTCCTGCGATGCGTTGAATGCGCGCAATGCTTTTTCAAATTGTGTCGAAAGCGGGGTTGGTCTAGATGGTGTGCCGTAGCTATGCTCCGACCCAGTTGATGGGCAGTTTGCCGCTGCCAAAGCGTAAGAACCCAAACTCAAAAAGCTGACGAATAGAACCGACATTAAGTTTCCAAAAGTTCTCATTTTTAAACCCCTTTCGTTAAGGTTGTATTAAAATACATTAAAATTATTTAAAATCAATTTAAAACCAAGGCGAGTATCTCTAACATTAACGTAAACTGCAATATTGAATTAATTAATTTTACAACATATAGTTAAGCATTACTTAATACAGGTTTTATACCTGTTGAATGAGGATATAGAGTGCATGGTAACTATCTATAATTACAATGATTATCAGGGTTTCCTCAAAGCCGGACTTAAAAAGGGTTTTGGCGACAATAGAAAGCGAAGCCAAACTGATTTTGCAGATTTCTTGAAATGCCAGCCAGCTTATATATCAATGGTGTTAAATGACAAAGCTCAGTTGAGTATGGAGCAAGCCTACCGTACTACTGAATACTTTGAGCTCTCCCAAAAAGAAGCACACTTTTTTATGCTATTGGTTCAAAAATCACGTTCTACCAATCCTGGCCTCGTTCAATATTTTGAAAAGCAGATAGAGAATCTAAAGATGGAGCGCACAGACTTATCGGCCCGTTTCGATGATTCTAAGACCATCTCAACAGAGCAGAGTGCCCAGTACTATAGTGCATGGTACTATGCGGCCATTCATATGGCGCTCACGGTTCCAAGTATGAGAACAGTTCCATCTTTGGTTCAAAAATTTAATTTACCAAAGACGACGATCGATATGGTCTGTGACTTTCTATTGCGAACTGGATTAGCGGTTGAGCAAAATGGTCAACTCGGTGTAGGTCCTGTTCGATTGCATACAGGAAAAAGCTCTCCTTTTTTAAATCAAAGTCATGCCATGTGGAGGATGCAAGCGATATCATGTTTGCAAAGACCTAAGGACTCCGACTTTCACTATTCAAGTGTAGTCTCTATGTCTCAATCTGATTTGCCAGTTTTACGCGAAGCGATGATTGCCGCAATTGAGTCCATTCGTTCTACAGTCAGAGATTCGAAGGAAGAAATTGTCGCAGTCTATGCAATGGATCTGTTTTCTTTGGTGCGAGAAATGTAGATAACTAAGCTTCAGTGTTTAGGTAACAATGAAATTCTTAATGCAAATTGACCTTGAGGTCCAAGAGAAATGTAGCTATTCAATAATCCACGGGTAGCTCGGGTTTGTTAACTTTTATGAAAGCTAGAAATAAATCCTAGCAATAGATTTAATTATTTGAAGAATGCAAATTGAGGTCCTACAGATATCTTAGTCACCTTGACCATCCGCCTCAGATTCCGTTTTATCATTAGAATCAGTCGGAGTTTTGCCTTCATCATTACCTTCATTTAATTCGATACAACCTGATGGAAGATCGCTAACTTCGATACCTTTGGCGGCACAATTCCAATAAACGATCTGTGGGTTCTCTTCATCAAACTCTGACATCAGCGTAATGACCGCATTTTGAAGACCGCTTTCTTCCGTAAAAAATATATTGAGATAGCCATCATTAACTCTAACAAGTTGAATCGACTTGTCGTAGGTCGCAGAAGTTTCCTTTACTTTGGCCTCGAGATTTGTTTTAGGCCATTTTTTTGCAGCTTTTGCATAAATCTCTACGGATTCCTTTGCACCAGAAACAGATGCAATGGCCTCCATGAGTAGTTGCTCGGTTTCTGATATACTGTCGCTTTGAGATTGCTGTATTTTACCATTGTTGCCAGTCTGAGGCGCCAAGCTTGTATCGACACTGGAGCCTATTTTTTTAATGAGATCCTTGATGCTGCCTTGAGAGGCAATAATCCCGACGAATAAGAACATTATCATCATTAAAATGATGAATGTTGAACCGTTGATAGCGGCCATGACGAGTGCTAATGGATGCCTTGATGGACTGCGATATTCTTGAGCTTGACTCAAAGACTTAAGTGCAGCCACTCGCTTTACAAGCCAAGGATAGGAGCTTAGGTACTCATGAAAGCTCATAAAAAATCCTGGAGTATAGGCAACTTGTTCAATGTAGGCGTCGACATTCATTTGATTACCGTAATGGGCTCCAACGGATAAAACGGCGAGTGCATGAATTGCATCATTTGATTGATCACAAGAATGAAATCCGTATCGATCACAGGTGTATTCACGCGCGCGCGAGTATGCTGAATAGAGAAAAGGAACGAGTCTTGACGGCAAAAGAAAGCCCATCCATTTCAAATGCTCTCGGTGAATATGACCAATCTCATGACCGATATAAAATTTCACAGCATTTGGATTGTCTTTAAGTGCATCGACGATATCAGAATATAGGACTACAAAATTTCGACCGAGGAAGCGGGTTGCAAAGGCATTAAAAATTCCGTGTCCGTGGAGTAAATAGACTTCAGGAACCTCACTTAGGCCAAGTTTTTGAGTTGTTTGAATGACTAGTTTGTGAAGCTCCGGAAACTGAGACGTGCTGATTTTTGCTCCCGTTCCTCTGATGTATGAAATAAATGCACTTTGCGCAAAAAGATAGACGATAACGCCCAAGAAGACATAGAAAAGAGCCAAACCTAATGTAAAGAGGACAAGCGTAGCCCAAGCTAAACAAGAGAAGGCGAAGCAAAGTCTAAACAGGTTCGATTCATTTTTGTAGATCAAAGGAAAGGTAATCTTTCGGTCTGTGGGAGAATCAAATGTGATCGTTGAGTTCATAGGATTGCCAAGCCTCGTTTAGTAGATCAAAGGTAGGTTGTAAAATGTTGCGAAAGTTTAACTGAAGTTACTGAAAAACTGAACGACTAAAATCTAGAACCAACTCAGCTGAAAAAATCAGCTATCTTTTGCCCATTGTTTAAATTATTCTGAGGCCTTAGTCAAAGGTGGCCTGCTATAGATTTTGTGCTGTTTTGAATGGTCGTTTCGATTATTGTTCGACGATTTTGCGAATTGTGTTCATTCGTTATGTTGTCTAGAATGAAAGGCATTAAATGAGTCTCAGAAAAACGCTAGTGATAATGCATATTTTTTGGACTGTTTTGAGTTGTGCGTCGACTGACAAAGAGAACCGCCCTTATGGTATTCAGCCCTCAAAAATTGGATATATTCCTGCGAGAATGGGGGTTGCTCCTTGCCTTCCTTGGCCGGCAAAGTTAACCAAAATTAAGGGTATGCCTCTTGGGAATTTATCGGCGCAAGATACCTCTCTATTGTGTCAGGATTTCGATGCATTCATTGCTTCAAGCTTTGACAATCAACCTTTTATGAAAGGCCTAAGCACAAAGTTTGTTGAAAAATTAATGGTCTCTGCAAATATGAAATCATCAATTGCGGAATCGATTTCGGAAAAATGGCAGCACCAGTCGACAGACTGCAATCAGTGCTCGACATTGTCGTCATTTTATATTGAAAGTATTGCGCACCGTAAAGATTGGCAGATTTGGTTAGCTCAGTTTTCCGCAGCGACAAAAGGGGCAGATGCAATCCTAATACCGCTGATTTTGCATTACTCCAAAGAAAATGTCGATGATCGTGGCATGACAGTTGCGAAACGATTTGCGTCCGCAGCCTTATTGTTAGTGGATACGAGTAGTGGGGAATTGATTTGGAGTGGAGGGAGAGACGCCGAAGTGGTTAATAAAACCTACGGTGAAGATCCTAAGGCAAAGAGTTTAGATCCCCCAAATCAAGAGGAATTGCGAAAAAGGCTATTTACAGACGTTATTTGGCTCGCATTTCCTGGACGACAAATTTATAAGTGAGTTGCTTCTAAGATCTTAAATGTTTGGTACTTATTCTCAGAATCTGAATTCTTTTTTCGGCAATCAAGTGATATTAGGCAATGTTGTTTTATTCCAAAAAATTTGAGGTAGTTTGTGATTGATACAGTACAAGATAAAGCGGTTCAGCGTTTAATGGATATGCGTGTTGCGGCCTCCCTTGGAGGAGGAAAGGATAAACTGGAAGCGCAGCACAAGCGTGGAAAGATGACTGCTAGAGAGAGAATTCATCTACTGGTTGATCCAGGGACCTTTGTGGAGTTAGATGCCTTTGCCACTCATGATTGCAATGACTTTGGAATGACTGATAAGAAGTTTGTGGGCGACGGTGTGATCACAGGCTTTGGAAAAGTTGACGGCAGAATGGTGTATCTTTTTAGCCAAGATTTTTCCGTATTTGGCGGATCACTTTCAGCGACAATGGCTCGCAAAATTTGTAAGGTGATGGATTTAGCTCTTAAGAATGGTGCACCTTTTATTGGTATTAACGATTCTGGGGGCGCACGTATTCAGGAGGGTGTTGCTAGTTTGGGTGGCTACGCTGATATCTTTTACAGAAATGTTCAAAGTTCTGGCGTGATCCCACAAATATCTCTCATCTGTGGCCCTTGTGCTGGTGGTGCTGTTTACTCTCCAGCAATGACAGATTTTATTTTTATGGCTGAAGATACAAGCCACATGTTTATTACCGGTCCAGACGTCATCAAAACTGTAACCGGAGAAGAGGTCACTTTTGATGATCTAGGTGGAGCCTCAACACATGCTTCTGTCAGTGGAGTTTGCGACAAAAAGTTTTCCAATGAAGCGGAAATGTTTTCCGCGGTAAAAAGAATGCTGGCCTATTTGCCAAATAATAACTTAGACGACGCTCCAAAATCTCAGACATCCTCGCAAGATGATGTGTCATTGGCCACGGCAAAAATAGGTAAAATCGTACCGTCAAATCCAAACTTACCGTACGATATGACGGAAGTGATTCAATGTGTGGTTGATAATGGTAGTTTTTTTGCTTTGAAACCAGAGTATGCGCCTCATATCATTACAGGCTTTGCGAGGTTGGGCGGACAGAATATTGGCGTTGTTGCGAATAACCCCATGCACCTAGCCGGTGTGCTTGATATTAATAGTTCAGTCAAAGCAGCTAGGTTCGTTCGATTTTGTGATGCATTTAATATTCCAATAGTCACCTTTGTCGATGTTCCTGGTTTTCTTCCTGGAACCGCCCAAGAGAAAGGCGGCATTATTCGTCATGGGGCAAAATTGCTATATGCATTTTGTGAGGCCACCGTACCAAAGTTGACTGTGATTACGCGCAAGGCTTACGGGGGAGCGTACGATGTCATGAACTCCAAACACATAGGCGCAGATTTAAATCTAGCTTGGCCTGGAGCTGAAATTGCGGTGATGGGCGCTGCGGGGGCTTGCAACGTAATCTTTAGGTCCGATATTCAAAATGCAAAAGATTCTGAAATGAAGCGTAAGGAGTTGGTGGATAGCTATTCTGAAAAATTTGCCAATCCTTATATCGCGGCCTCGAAGGGTTACATTGACGCGGTAATTTTGCCTGAGGAAACTCGTGCCTACCTAATCCAAGGGCTTGAAGCCAGCAAATCCAAACGGGTAGATAGACCAAAGCGTAAACATGGAAATATTCCTCTATAGGTCCAAGATAATTGACGGACTAGGAACGGACTCAGATCGATACTGATTGGACTATAAATGGAGAACTGAAATGACTGCTACTAAACCTATTAAAAAAATATTAATTGCGAATCGAGGAGAGATCGCTGTTAGAGTTATTCGCGCTGCCAAGGAATTGGGAATACAGACCGTGGCTGTTTTTTCGGATGCAGATCAATTTTCTTTGCATGTAAAATTGGCCGATTTTGCAGTTCGGCTTCCTGGCAACACGTCTGCTGAAACCTATTTGAATGTGCCCGTACTTGTAAAGGCTATTAAAGAGTCTCAAGCTGACGCTGTTCATCCCGGCTACGGGTTTCTATCAGAGAATGCAGATTTCGTGGATGCTGTTACGATGGCAGGCGCAAAATTTATTGGTCCATCTGCAAAAGCTATGAGGTTGATGGGCGATAAAATCGCAGCGAAACGCCTTATGAAGGAGCATAAAGTTCCGTGTACCCCAGGTTCTGAAGGGCCACTGAAGGACCTCAATGACTTGCAAAATCATGCGAAGACTGTTGGCTATCCCATGATTTTAAAAGCAACTGCGGGTGGCGGTGGGCGAGGAATGCGAGTCGTTCGGACTGATGCAGACCTTGCGGAAGCGTTTGCGGCTTGCACCCGTGAGGCGATCAGTTATTTTGGAAATCCTGCTGTATTTTGTGAAAAATATATTGAAAATCCACGGCACATCGAAGTGCAGGTCCTTTTTGACGAGCAAGGCAATGGTGTGCACTTGTTTGAACGAGATTGCTCCGTCCAACGTCGGCATCAGAAATTGATTGAAGAGGCTCCTAGTAGCTATTTATCTCATGACCAAAGAATGGAGATTGGACGAAGAGCCGTGACAGCTGCAAAGGCGGCAGGATACGCGTCTGCAGGAACAATCGAATTTATCTGTGAATCTCCTGATCATGTCTATTTTATGGAAATGAATACTAGGATTCAGGTTGAGCATACTGTGTCTGAGGAGATTACCAATATCGATTTAGTGAAATGGCAGATTCGTGTTGCGCAGGGTGAAGTCCTTTCGATGAAGCAAGAAGATATTAAGCTTCGAGGCTGGGCAATTGAAGCCCGAATTAATGCTGAAGATCCTGCAAAGGGATTTTTGCCGAGTCCTGGAGTCGTTAGTTCTGTTCGTTTCCCGTCAGGCCCTGGTATTCGGATAGAATCACATCTTTATCCTGGATACGAGATTCCACAGTACTATGATTCTATGGTCGCTAAATTAATTGTGTGGGGGGAAGATCGTAAGACCGCAATGGCTAGACTCAACCGGGCTCTTGGTGAATTTGAGATAGCTGGCGTTCCAACCACGGCAAAGTTTCACGAAGCAGTCTTAAGGCACCCGATATTTATTGACGGAAAAATGACGACTAGTTTTGTAGAAAAGGAAGCCGACTTCTTTAAGCAGGAGTTTTTGAAGGTACAGTCCGAAGACGTCGACGTTGCAGCGTTGCTAGCCGCGGTGTTTGCAGCCGATGATCAAAATCTATCACAATCGGGAACGCTAGCAAATTCCGATTCTGTAGGTCTGCGTTCACGTTGGTTTGATAGTGCGAGACATGTTTGAATTTTAGAATATTCCAAGTTGTAAGAATATCGAATTTTTTTTCGAATCAATTGAAAACCTGATTATTGGTGGGTTGAGGAGTTTTAAATGGACTGGATAGTTAATATTGGTGAACGAGCCATAAAAATTTCTCTTCCGGACTCGATGCCCGATAACATTCCGTTTATGGCAACAATGAATGAAAAGGCCGTTGAAGTGATTTGGCAACGAGCCACCAGACTCTTAAAATATCGCGATTGCACGGATCAACGCTCGATTTGGAAATCAGTTCATACACGGTCTAAAAACGTCAGTCGTTTTGCTGGTGAGCCAGACGTTGGAGTTAGCATTGAGTTCACACCTAGTGGCCGTTTTTCGACGACGATTCTTGAGGCTACTGTGTCAATGGCGCTTCACGGAGTACATTCACAAAATCAAGGTGGCGCAAAGAAAAAGATAAAATCGCTCAGATCTCAGATAACTGGGAAAGTGCTGAAAGTTTTTGCGAAGCCATCTGGAAAGGTAGAGCCGGGTGACGTTTTATTGATTATAGAAGCCATGAAAATGGAGAATAGAATATTAGCTACCAGTAGTGCGGTTGTTGATGCAATTTTAGTATCTGAAGGATCGATGGTTGCGGTGGGGGCGGAGCTCATTATTTTTGAAAGAAATATTCAAATTGAACATAGATATGTTCAGGCAAGGTCGTAGGTAGTGTCTAAAAATTTTCAATCTTTCATGATTTTTCTGGCCACTGGGTTTGGTGTCGGCTATTCCAAGAAAGCTCCTGGAACGTTAGGATCTCTGGTTGGGTTGCCATTTGCTGCTGCGTTGGCGTATTCGGATCTGACCTTGGTGATGAAAGTTGTTGTGCTTCTGATTGTGACGGCATTTGGATTTTGGGTGACTGCCGTTGCTGAGAAGGCCCTGGGCATTCACGATGATCAAAGAATTGTGATTGATGAAGTCGTTGGCCAAATGGTGACGATTTCACTTTTTACTCCCACAGTTCTGTCAGTAACCGTTGGGTTTTTGTTATTTAGACTTTTCGACATTTGGAAGCCGGGCCTCATTGGGTTTGTTGATGAAAAAATGCCAGGGCCCATAGGCACCTTTTTTGATGATATTCTTGCGGGTATTGCAGGTGCCGTTTGCATGTATTTTATCTTTAAATTTGGACGGAGTTGATTGTGGATTTTGACGAGGATTCCAAAAAACCATTTGAAAATTTGATAACTCCCGAAGGGCATCAGAAAATATTAGATGAGTTAGATCAACTTTTTAATATCGAACGTCCAAAGTTGGTCGAAGAAGTTTCTGCGGCAGCCGCACAAGGTGACCGTAGTGAAAATGCTGAATACATTTATGGGAAAAAGCGATTGAGAGAAATTGATAAACGAATGAATTTTTTGAAACGCCGTCTCGATAAAGCAAAGGTAATAGATCCCCAAAAACAGAATGGTGCGACGATTCAGTTTGGCGCCCGAGTGGTTATCGCTGATGACAATGGTCAAGAAAAATCGTGGTATATTGTTGGAGAAGATGAAGCAGACCCAAGTTCAGGTCGTATTTCCTGGTTATCTCCCATTGGCAAAGCAATGCTCAATAAAAAAATTGGCGATTACTTTGAAGCACGGACCCCAAAAGGCGATGTCGGATACGAGATAAAAAGTTTTCGGTATATATAGGATTTTTTTTTCGGATAGGAGTTTATGAAACATAAAGCTGAAGCTCTAAAAAGTGACGAAGAAGGGGCCAAGGTTTTAAAATTTATTTTGGCAAAATATTCCGATCAATTTCCGCGTCCCTTAACTCTTAGGTCAACGGCAAAACATTTAGGGCTATCGGTTGCTTACTTGAGCCAATTGGTTAGCGGGAAGCGTCGTTTGACTCATATGGCCGCAAACAGAATCAGTCAGTCTATAAAGCTGAGTGATGCTGAGCGCGATGTGTTGATGATGCTGGCTCAAGATACTTTGCTGGGAAGTCGAGAGAACTCATCGGCCGTCAATGATTTATTAAAAAAATCAGGAGTTAACTTTGTCAATCAAGACCCTGAGGCACTCAAGGTTATTTCCGAATGGTACCATATTGCTATTTTGGAAATGACATTTCTTGAGATTGTTTTGAGCCCTTCGGTCGTTAGTAAGAAACTTAGCATCCCATTAAAAGTAGCTAAAGATGCTATGAGTCGATTGGAGAAACTTAATTTATTGATTAAGACATCCAAAGGCCGCTACCTGAAAAATGAAGCGAATACCATATTTGCCATGTCCAACACCAATGCTGCATATAGTTTGTTTACAAAGCAAATGATTGAGTTGGCTTTAGAATCTGTGGATGGTCAAGATGTGGCTCACAGGCTCATCAATACCTACACGCTACCCATTCATGTAGATCAGTTGCCTGAAGCAAAAAAAATTGTGCGAGAATTTGCAAGGAAAATGCTTGGCCTATGCAAAACAGATACAAGTGATACTTCTTTGCCAACGCCGTCAGACGTATATCAGCTCAACGTGCAGTTTTTTAGTTTGACGACAACCGAAGGTAAGAAGGAAAAATAAGTATTTGCTTAAGCGAATGAGTCTGCAGCGTATCCTGAAGGTAGAGCATTAATGTTGACAGGATGGAAGTTTATGGACGTACGCACATAGTTTTGAGTGTGTTTGCATGCGTATTTAACGTATCCCCTCCTGTGGAAAGATAGACTGCATGTGAGGAGGTGTTAGGGGGTTGACTGCTCAATGTCGCGGACCAAAATGCGGTTGATGAAAACTCTGCGGCGGTCGTCCAGTAAGTGAGCCCTCCGGTACTCAATATTCTGTGGACATAGGCTTCAAGGAGTTCCTTTTGAGTTGGCAGTCGCCAATCCGTAAAACCTCCATAATCCTTACCTGAGCATGTCGAAATTGAAGAGGAAAAATCTAAAGTGGAGGCTTCGGCCTTGGCCCATTGAAGGCCAGATTGTTTGTCTCGAAGTATGCAAGTGGTAGCATCGCAGGTAGTAACGGATTCCCAGTTTTTTTCTAGCTCTGGGCCTACATCTCCGCATTGAAAACCATTGCTTGTCCAGGCTGAAGAAAAGGCAAGCGGTGCCGTTGCAGAATCGTCCAGTGTGTCCCAATAATCAATGGTTGCATTGCCTACTTTGTAAATGAATACAGTAGTTCCGTTGGTAGATAAATTAACTGCAGATCCTCCAGATGTTGTGCTGACCTGAAAGGTGTTTGTAGTGGCATTGATAACATAATATATGGTAGCGACTGCAAGATTGCCGGGAACAGTAGCGGCAATAAATTTAACAGTGTTGGTGGCAACGAAACCATGCCCGGTCAGTGTGAATGTATCTGTTCCAGAATCTACAAACACTAATTTAGGAATACTGGACATATCCATCTGGGTTAAGTTACCGCCATTTCGGCAATCAGCTTTTAGACTTCCTGTGACTCCATTTGCAGCGACATTGTATTTAACATGCTCAGGTCCTATGCTATTGCTTGTACCTGTCAATCCAAAGAGGGAGATTGGCGACAATATATTCTGTGGAATTAGATCGCTGTCGCCATTTGCAGTATGGCGATTTCCTGCAGAGTCAAAAAATTCAAAGGCAGATGAACTTGTTATTTTTGATTGAAAATTTGAACTCGTCAAATCATCGGTTGCTGTTGAACTAGCTAAGGGAGTCCCGACGCTGGGGTAGTTTCCGGTGAGCCCATAAACGGTTTCACCGTTTTTGAAATTGCTGGGCACTGCTTTCGACGCTAAAATCGAGACATATGAAGAAGTGGATTTGCAATTGGCCTGTAAGCTGGCGTTACAATCGTTCAGAGATCCCGAGACTCCGCCTATGGTTTGCCCTGACTTTATTTTTGAGCTGTTAGACGCAAGTGAATCATAATGAAACGCTCTAAATGGCTTTGTTGATACCAGGTACGTTGGCAAGTAGCACAGGTCGCTTCCATTGCTAACGCAGTCAGCTGCACTGCTAAATGCTCCAGTGACAAAGCATGACGACTGACCGTTTGAACTGCAATTTGATGGTATAACGTAAGTGCCGCTAACGCCTAAAATAGTAGATCCCGACAATATCTCGGAAGCCGTCGGTTGAGATGCAGACGGAAATGCCGTCGTTGCCAGACAGCCGACTTGTGCATCGGACGTACAGGCAGACACTCCATATGTACCCGTTACGGCGCCTATGACGTCACCTGAGCGAATGAGTGATGCGGATAGAGACGATGCTTTTGCCGCTGGAAATGCGGATGATGTCTTACAATTGATTTGACCGTCGGACGTACAGGTTGACGCAGCGCCATTTACACATGATCCAGTCCCCGTTCGCTCAGTTCCAGTTTTGTCGGTATAAATGATTCCCGAGCAAACGTTAGCCGTGCTGGGAGTAATGATAATTGGTGTATTGGGTGACGACAATGCCAATGGAATTATATTTTCATTTGATTGACTTTCGAATCCACGTCCCGATGTTTTTGCAGATTGTGCCGATGGAGCATTTTTAACTTGCGGCAATAATCCACATCCACTCACGAGTGTCAGTGAGATAAGTTTGACCAATGCCAATAATCTGACCTTTGTAGCTGTTTTTAAGATATAATTTGAGTCCATTCTTTTAAAGCTCCCACTACGGTCGAACGCAAATGAAATTGTTCATAAATGTTTTTGAATAACTCGTTGAGTTGCCCACCGAAGGATTGATTGTAACGGCGCTCTGGACACTCGATGCCGTGCTTGTTGCGGACCACAAGAAACTCGAGAGCCAGGGGAACCCGGGTCCTACGGTTCGAATTCCATGGATATATGCAGTCAAAACTTCTTTTTGTGTCGGTAGCCGCCAATCAGTCTGCCCGTTATAATTCAGATTATCACAGGTCTCAAGGGCCTGAGGCCACATTGCATTTTGTAAATTCTGCTGCCATTGCTTACCTGTAATTTTATCAAGATAGGTACAGTGAGTTGGTGTCGCTGTGCAGTTTGATGACGTCATACCATCACCTAAAGTCGTTACATCAAGCCAAACTCCTGAGTCAGAGATGTTTGAGGCAAGAGTGTCACAATTCTTATCCTCTCCCCAACCACTATAGGTACTGGTATACACAGGAATGACCGAGTTATTATTATAGTCGTCAAATGTTCCTTCCCACCCACTCGCACCACTAGTAGGGAAGTTGTTTCGACAGTTTCTTTTCAATAGTCCGATTTGACCATTTGAAGTTAATCCTGAAGCAAATTCCCAGGGATTTGACGCCCAAGATAAAGTGCCTACCGTCCCAAAGACGTCCACTCCTGAGAGGAAATTTGACGCACTCATAACCGCAGGCGATCCATTTCCTGTATATCGATTTCCACCAGAGTCAAAATATTCAAATGGAGCGCCAGATTTTATTTTTGCATTGAAGGTAGCAGTGTCCAAATCTGAAGTTCCATCTGCACCAGCCAATGGATAGGCCACACTTGGATAGTCGCCTGTCACTCCTAAAATTGTGACGCCTGATTTGATGACTCCAGGACTTAAAGCGGTAGAAGAAAACGACAGATAGGAACCTTGGACGTAGCAGCCTGAGGTATTTTCTGCAGCACAATTGCTGATTGTTCCGACCTTGCCTGCGATTGTTGTATCTGACATGTAGTAGCTGGAATTGAGTGTGTCATAATTTATGGCTTTGAAATGTTGAGTAGAGCCATTGTATTGTGGAATGAAACAATTGGACTCTCCCTCTGAAGTGCAATTTTGGCTAGCTGGAAAACTTGCGGTTGCTAGACATCCGGTTGTGACTGTTCCATCGCAGGTTGCGGGGGGCGTTAGAGTTCCTGCAATTCCCCCTATTGTGGTCGTTGATTTGAACTTTGATGGATCTAGCAATGCTTTTTCAACAGATTTGTACGATGCGGTAGTTGTGCACAATGTTCCATTGTCAGAAGTGCAGTTTGGAATTGTGGCCGGAATCGATCCCGCAATTCCCGCTATGGTTGTTCCTGTCTTAATTTTTTCAGGAGACACCTTTGAAAAATCGACTGCAGGATAAGACGCGGTGGAGAGACAGTTAGTTTGATTGTCGCTAGAGCAGGCAGAAAGAGGAGAACAGTTTCTTGTTCCGCTCATAATCGTGCCGGTTAGTCCATCAATATAACTTTGGCCAGAACAAATATTGTCAGATGATCCCAAAACAATTGCAAGATCGTTTGATGCAGAGTTGGCTATCAGTTTAAAGGTTGTAACTCTAGCTGAGTTCGAGTTCAGTAGAATAAATTGCTTTTGCCCTAAACCAAGGTTATTAGGCATTGAAAATGTTAACTGAGAGTCACTCACAATCGATGCTCTTTGACGAATCTTTTCACCAGAAAGGGTTGTGAATTGGACGTCAAAATATTTGCTTTCTTTTTTTTCAAATGCTGACCCAATAATTGAGATAGTCTCTCCAGGATTTGCTGAAACTGGTTTGATATCAGTGATATTGAAGTCAATTGCACTCTTTAGAGTCGGCGCTTCAAGAATTTGTTTTTCAATTTTGCGTTCAATTGGTGTAGGTGTCGCAATGACTTGAAACGTTCCGAATTTTTGAAATTGAAACGTTACAAAATTGCCGGACACGACAAATTCTGACGGAGGTATGACTCCTGAGTAGAAAGATTGGCTACCGTTAACAGTTTCTTCACAGTGATAGATCACTGAGTAATTGGTGCCGCTGGCTAGTTCTAATAGACGAGATAAACCTAATGTTGTCGTGATTGAAATTGGAATTGAAAGAGTGAAAGGATTTGCAGCGGAAACGGAGGAACTTGGTAAGAAACTCACCGCTGGTCCTGAGGAGGCCGGTTGATTGTCGCCCAAGCCAATGGAATTGGTAAATTCGGAATTGACTAAGGAGTCACCGGGGCCGACAGTTATCGAGATTGGGATCGACAATGCTCCAACTGGAATAGCAATACTTGATCCTGTGAGTTTTCCTGATCCTACTCTTAGATATTGCCTTTCGGAAGCAGTATTGCTAACTGAGCCAACTGTATTGCCTGATTCATCTAGACGCGTTTGAATTGCGGCAGAGCTAGATCTTTGATCCTTAGTCCTTGTCTTTACGAATTCATCACTGCAACCATTGAGCGAGATAAACTGAATGCAGATAGTCCATCTTAAGCAATTAAAAATGGAATTTGAAAGATTTGATTGGAACCTTTTCGAGGTTCTAAAAAATCCAGCTAGCACAGAAGTTGTTTTCGTAAATTCATTATGCAAATTTTGATCCTTGGCCCACTAGAGTGGCTCTATTGCACCTTCGCTTGTCGTTTACTTTTTTCTCTTCTTTCGCATACTCGACAGTATCGGAACGAATCAAGTCGACTAAACTTCAATTTTTGAGTTATGTGTAAGTATCAGTAATTACAGGACTAGCCATGCCCCAAACAGAGTCCTATGCCAACGATGACTCAATTGGCAGAGAGGACGAGGCTTCTCGGGTCTACTGTTGATTGATCAAACTAAATAGACTTCTGTCTGTTGAAAAAAATCAATTGATTTGCCGGTTTGTCAGCTTCTCCTCAGAATTCTTAGGATTACACCGATGAGGAGGCACTTACCGAGGTAAAAGTGAGGTTTGTAAAAATTGCTGATAATTTTCATATAATTTTATACATGCTCGCCGGAGTTGCCTGGTTTAGCTCGTGCAATATAGACACAAAACCAAATATTGCTCGAGCCAAGGAAACCGGGAAGCCTACAATCCTGTTTCGATCACCATCAGTTGCTAAAGCTTTGGACACAGTCAATGTTACAGGCAAGCATTTGGCCTTAAATAAGTCTTACGTCGCACGGTTCACGTTGAAAAATGGTGATGTCAAAGATTCTCCAATTTCGGTTTTGAGCTCGACATCCGCTAGTTTTGTCATGCCTGAAGGACTTGGGCTTGGTGAGAAGACATTTGATATTGTGATCGGCGGACAGAAAATCAATTCAATGAGCATCGTCGCGGATGAATCTTCGAATTCTTTGGACATCTTTACAGGAGACGCAAGTAAAATATGCTCGACTGAAAGTTATATCGATAAGACCGGTGCTAAGAAGACTGGTACAAAAGATTGTGCAAAAGGTACTGTGGCAGACTGCTCTGCAGATGGAGTTGTTGGGTGTAAAACAGTTGCCACATTTCCGTCTGTATCTGCTGCGTTGGCAACGGCAGCAAATATCAAATCAGGAATAACCCTCGGTGGAACTTTGGGTACCTTTTCAGGGTCCTTCAGTAACTGTTCTGTGGCTGGAGAGCAATCCTGTGTGGCCTCTGGAACTTACTTTGCTGGTACTGTATGTACTGCAAACAGCTCGGCCTGTTATTTGCCGACCTACGTCTTAACAACTCAGCCTCTAAAGGCAATTGATTATGACAATATTTCAGCGAATGCAGCAAAGGTTCGATCTGGTACCACCTTTGGCGGCGTGGCAGGCAGTTTGGCTGATTGTTCGACAAATGGCGCGCAAGGATGTGTCACGACCGCTACTTATCAATCTGGCGACCTTACGAATCTGACAGCTGGCAATATTAAATCAGGGGTGACGATCGCCGGACAAGCGGGAGATTTTCCATCTGCGACTTACACGCTTTCCGGGGCTAGTGTTACAGCAGACCTTGAAAATGCAAATTTTGATGCTCAGGTAAAATCAGCCACAGCATTTGAATACTGGACTTCTGCTGGTGTTAGGCAAACGGGAGCAGGTGATGTTGATATAGTGGCTGGCAATATTTCAAACTTAGTGACGGTCTTTGGAACTACTGGAAGTCTAGCTGGTCCAGTCGCTCCTAACTCCTGGGATGTTCGCGTAGGTACCGTGATTAACGGGGTCACCGGCAAGTTAAAGGTTAACTGCCGTAACGGCGCAACGCTTGGTACCTTTGACCAATCAGAGTATCCAAAAACGGCGACAGCCGATCATACGACTGACACATTGACAGTGACAGCGCACGGATGGTCAGACAACCAGACGGTTCGCTTGATTTATGGTAGTGATCCCACGGGACTTGACTATTCAACAACTTATTATGTGAGAAATTCGACAGCCAATACTCTCCAGTTGTCTACAACTTCAGGTGGTGCGCCGATTGACTTTAGTGCGAACGGCTCAGGTATGTCCGTTATCAGATGGGGTAACGCCGTAACGGATATTTGGGACTTGCTTGATGATGAAGGCGGCTACGCTTCCGCGGTACCTACTTACACTGGGTGGAGTTCATCCAATCAATGTGGAGGAATTGAAGCGACTGCTGATGATGCCAATGTTTGGAAAGATGTTACGACTACTGGTGACGGCTCCACTGCATCAACTTGTACCGCGACTGCAGCCCACTGTTCGTTTAAAGACAAAATGTCGGGCCAAGAATGGCATAAACCGGACACGTCGGGACGGAGTTGGCCTGATTCTGTGTCTTATTGCGATAGCTTGTCCTACAATGGCAAAACAGATTGGCGACTGCCAACTCAAAAGGAATTAATGGAGGCTTATAGTCACGGGATGAAGTCAACCGCCGACTCAACGAACTGGATTACGTCCGCAAACTTTTATGCTAACTACTGGACGGCCACGACTGGATCGACCTATATCATTTCTGCATCATGGATGACGTTAGCAAACGGTAGTTTTTCCGGTTCAAACAAAACCGCTAGCAACCGGGCTATATGCGTGAGGCCTTGATCTGCTTGAGTTTGAGTCTTAAGATAGTGTTAGACAAATCCGATAGTCTGTTGCAAGAGATTTAAAAGAGTCAACATTTATAATGAGTAACAAAATGAAGACAATAATAAACAAAAAAATCGATTTGTTTCAGATTGTATACAAAAGTACTTCGAAGCATCTGATAGGCTCTAAAGAAATCGAAACTATTTTAGAGGTTGCTAGAAGGAAGAATGAGCAAAATGGTGTTACAGGGCTGCTCATGGTTAGGGGAAAAGTATTTATTCAACTATTAGAAGGTGATCGTAAAGCAGTTGAGGACACGTAAAAACGAATTATGAAAGACGATCGTCATTCAGATATTAAAATGATCATAGAGGGTGGTACTAATCGCAGAATTTTTGAGAAGTGGTCCATGGGACATATTGATGAGACTGCATCAGCTGAAACTACAGGTCAAGTCCTCAAGGCCATTGATCAGCTGGCACAATCGCCTGGTGAATTGCGAGGCACGATCTTAAAAATTCTGATAGCTTGCAGTAGTAAATCACACACTTCTAGAGCCTCATAACTGGTCAGTTAGAGTTCAAAGGTTTTTTGTCTGCCTGATTCATTGGTTGGATAGCAAGCAGAATTAAATCACTTCGGTGAGCACTTAAAATCTTTTCGCTCGTCCGCAATGTCAATATCTTCGGCATTGCTAAGTAGGCTAATTTTTGCGTCCTTAAGAGTTAACTCGCTTAGTTTCTTTGGGTCGCAAGCAAAATCAATTTGAATCTGACGTGAGTCAGCAAAAATAGTTGGCGGATCAATGTTGCCCACACAGGAGAATTCCGGGATTGGGGAAGGTTCTTGCCCATTTCCAACGGTATCTGCACCTGGGGCTGGAAATGGTCCGTTATTAGGGAGGCATTCAAGATTTGGGTAAGTCACGTCCTTTCGGCCATTTTTATATGAAACAGTAGCACTCCGCGATGACGTATCGACGATCACAGTATACAGGCCATTTTTAGACTCAGTCTTACAAATGAAATTCCCTGACATACCGCATTTGGATGGATTTAGGGCGTCTGAGGGATCTTCTTTGACGATATCATTCGCAGACTTGGTCTCAGTGTTCTTGGGGTTTGGTGTTCGACAGCTTGAAGCAAACATGACTAGAAAGAAAATTTGAATGAATGAAATTTTCATTGTGACTCCATCTATTGGTGGTGACATCATAGCTTACCACGAGACGGCCCAATTTTGAAATGTTGGCGTAAAAAACAACGATTTTCCAAAGCTTGTGAACGCTGGGAAGAATTCGCAAATTTGAATTTAATTCGCGCCTGGACTGAACAGATTGAGGCTAAGAACAGAGACTTGGTCACTTTGAGAGTCATCATACTGCTCAATAGCACTCCGAACTGAGGCGTAAAATGCAACTGTCATTTCTCGGATTTGCTGACGAAGTTGAGGCGTGCTAGCGAATGTTCTGTATGACCAAATATTTTCACTCTCATTAGTTATGTTTTCAATTGTTTTAGACTCCTGTTCAACAACTTCATTTGCGCGTTTCAACCAGTGAGAGATGATACGATTGCGAAGATGTCTATCGGCATAGGTGTCTGTCCTTTTGTTATCCATTGCAACAAAATACTTTCCATCTTTCTTGTAAATTGCATTTGAAGATTCGAGGACTTCCAAAGCCTGTTTCTCTTGTTCAAGAGTCAGTCCAAGTGTCTTGGCAATAAACCCTGGTTTATGCTCTGCCAAATTTCTATATGATTGCATTTCGAGGCATCTAGGGACTCCACTTACAAATGGATATTGCCACCTTTGCTTGAGTCGTAAGTTATGCGTGGAAAATTCAATTGAAAAATGTTTCAACAAAGCTTCTTGAGTAAATAGACATTGCAAAAAGTAATGAAGGAAGCCTTTCGACTTGAGAATAAAAAGTATGATTGAAAGAGGTGGTGACTGTTTGCCAGTCAAGTTATCGATCTTTTGCATGTTAAAACCAACAGGCAATTATGAAGCAATCCTAGCATACTAAAAGAATTGATCATCGATCGAGACTGAATTGTCGTCATCGATGTAGTTCAAAAAATTCCTGAACTTTTGGACGAAGTTCACAGGTTGATACAAAAGTATAAAATTTAATTTTTATTGACTGGCTCCAACGCGCAAGTTGAAACATGGTGGTGCAAATTTGCTCGCGGGCCGCGCTCGTGAGATGCGTCTTTTTACCCTTGGTAACTCCCGAACTTGGTGATTTCGATTTGCTGAAGCTACTCAATTGCGGCGGGATCTCTGAAATATACGATAGTAAATCTCCAAATCTTGATTTAGAGGCATATGTTACTACACTATATGGTAAGCCAAAAGCGAGTCACCAATGACGGTATCGAGTTGTATCCTTGGAAGCTATTTTTGGAAGAATTGTGGAGTGGCAAAATTGTTTGAATCAGGTTGAGTCTAACTTCCAATTTAGCAGGAATTTAGATGAATGATTACTGTTGTCGACATTCAATGCTAGGAAGATTCTCTATAGGTCGATCGTAGTTTTCCCCAAATGACGTTCGTTTATGAATGATCATGTTTGAGAGTTGATACGTCCGATCTGCATTTAGCGCCTCAATTTTAAAATCCAAATCTATCTCTATCGATGCGCGCTCCGTGTAAGGGCTCTTGCAGCTTTGTAAGTCGCGATTGCAAAGTGATTCAAAATAGGGAGGCCAATTCTCTAGTGATAGAAAAGAGGTCAAGGTATCAAGTGATTTTTGTACGTTAAAAACTCTGCTACCAAGATTTGGCAATTCAAAATTGGGCAATGTTTCTAGAGTTGGAACTTGTGGTAGTAGCGTCCTTAATTCTTGAAGTGGCATCAGAGGATTGAGAGGGTCGCGACCAATAACGGAATTTTTCAAATTTATAGATGTGATCAATTTGCGTCGTAGGTTCTCTGACGACATGCGAAAATAGGTATCAGGATAGGAAAACTTTGCTGATAGGCGATAGGTTGAACCGATTTTGAATGGATTATATTCGATTCTATGCAAAGTGTCGCGCACCATTCCTTGCCATTTTGCTGGAATTGCACCGCCTTGGTACCAGCCCGATAGAAATTGTGATTGAGGTTTGCCACTGGAATTGAGCGAGGTTTCGTGGAGAGCGACTTCTGAGGCGATTGGGGTTAGATAATTGCAAGGGCTGGAGCAAACTCCATCTTTGCATATTTCTTGGCATGAGTTGTCTGCTAGCCATGAAGTTAAAACGCCGCTCGCGCTTCCTTGGTCGTAGATGGTTAGTTCGCCAAGATGAACATCAGGCGCATACTGAACTGGCCACCTAGGAAGTGTGTTCCCGAAATCCGTTGAAACTGGCAGTAGTTTTGAAGAAGGAGCAATCGTCATGCGAAAATTGCCACTGTGTAACGCCTCAAGATCTGTGCTTAGACCACTTGGACTATCAGTCAAATAGATGCTAAATGCTCCATGCACATCCTGTGGCTTTATTGATTGTTTTGATAGGTAACTACTTTGGGCACATTCAGGATTTGTTCTGTATTGAATAGTCAAATTGGTGTCTTGGTGCAGTCCTATAAAGCAAGCTCCTCCCCAGCCAATCGCTGTAGAGGAATCAATCATACGTAGAGAGCATAGTGGCTTTCCATTCACAATGGGTTGGTCTGGTAGGGAAAGTCCACTTGTGCTGAGATCTTTAAATTCCATGATGACACAATGCTCAAGCAGTGAGCGCTGTTCTCGGTAATCGATCAGTTCTTGTGAGTAGCTTCTAAGTTTTAGAAGTGGTGCGTCTTTAAGGGTGCATTCGTCGTCGCGGAAATCATCTGTAAATGAGATCTGGCGGGAGTAGTCTAAGCCTATTAGATCTGGTCCCATCGTCACCATTAAGTATTTGCCAGAATCTGACGGAGAACAACTATGAATATCCATCTGATTGACAGGTGTCGTTGCACCAACCGTCCCTGTCTCGTAGGATGCATAGAGGTTGATTGAGCGAGGTGCTCCTGTTGCGCAGGCCATGGCCCACTCAACCTTTGTGCATGCAATGACGCAGAATATTGTCAACCAAATGGATAGCTTTAACATTGGTTCCGGTTTCCTTATTCGCCTAAGGTCCGTGCATGAATTCTGGTCCATGTCACAAACTCAGCGTCATGTCGTTGCCATGATCTTTCAATTTGATTTGTTTCTTTGAAGTAATACCTAACGGCACAAAATCTCGGAGGCATGCCACTGTCACCGATCCAACTATTGTTATCAGCAAAGTTTGCACCATTGCTCAGCAGAGAAAGCTTTCCGTGGTGTTCTTGAAAGTCATTAACTACATTGTATGTCCATGTTCCAACTGGAATCTGCCCAGGAAGAAGAGCAAGAGGTTGGAGTTCATTTGTAAGTGTGTTGTAAGTAGCGTGATTGATTCCGACTCCTGCAAATCGGAGTGTCCCTTGGCCTTGGTTGTCGCAAATTGACATAACTTGTACTTCAGGCTTTGCGAGTGCTGTATAGCTTGTGTTCGTTGAGACTGAACCCACATCAGATGCCGTGACCTGTGCATCAAGAAGGTGTTCTAGAGCCTGATTATTCTCAAAATATTCAATTTGCGATCCGCGGTAGCAGATATCAATGAAATATTCGCTGCCATAAACTTCTGATCCAAGATTGAAGGTGATTGCATCCAATCTTGTGGCCAACATATTTATTGGATTTACGACTACATTGGAGCCATTGCCATTTGCAAAGAAATCGCCATAATTTGTTACAGGAAATTTCTGACCTGTGATAACGACAGATTGGTCCCCGGGCAAATTCGGAGCTGTTGTCGTAGCGTTAGACCAACGATTAGTGGAAAAATTCCAGGGTGTGTATTTCGCCGTTGCAAAATCGCGACCACCATTGTCATTGACATCACTACAAACGCAGTTGTGCTCGCCTGGATTGCATGACTGAGTTGGATTGTGTGAGAACGTGCAAACTTGGGAAGCTAAGGATTTGTGAAGTAGCCCTGCATTGCAGGCATAGATCATAGGTCCGCTGCTGTTGACACGAAACTTGAAGGTAATGGATTTTGCGTTTACAAGACTTGACATTGATAAAGCCACAAAGAGGAATAAAAATTTTTGGATGAAGGTATTCATTGCGTTACGATCCTTTAGAAAAATTAGTGAAACTTTGTTTTCTGTCTCAATATATTTGAGACAATTCATCGACATGTTTCGGCAATTCGACAAACTTGGCAGTAAATGAATCAATCAATAGGAAAACCGGTAGGGAGTGGGACATCTGCAGCTGCCCAAGCGCCATGGTATCTTTGATCAATTCATTTCTGCTTCATTGTTTGCTTGTTCCTTAAATGCACTACCTGAGATTTCTGGTCAATGCGTTTTAAACTATTAGTCAATATTGGAAGTCAGTCGCAAGGCGTTCATTAAGCCTTAAAGAGCTGTATAAATGGCCTAATTTGCGTAAATCAAGCTGTTTGCAAGCTGTAAACAACTTTGATGGGTGGGTTGCAATTGGATCGCATCTATGAAAAGAAGAGCAAAACAAATTTGGAATATCTAATCAATCCACATTGAGAACCTCTACTTTAGGAAGGAGACTAACATGCAACCAGGTAAGTTATCGATAAATGAATCTGTGGTAGCCAGAATCCGTGGACAGGCAGACAGAACCTTGAAAGCACTATTCATAGGATTAGTGTCATTATCGTTTATGCACTGTGGACATTCAGATTCGAAGCCAACCACATTGAAGGGCACATCATCTCAAGATCAATTGTTTAAGAGTTTGCGCCATGATTTCGGTGCTGGCAAAAATATGAAGTTAGATTCTCTAACGTTCAATAAGTCTACTCAATGTATTTACCAATGGGGTGTTAAGGATCAGTTTGTCACAGGCAGATTCGATCTAAAATTTGTAAAAGTTCCAGGTCTCAGTGTCGCTGAGATGAATTTTGAGGATGCATCGACTGTGGCACTCTTACTTACAGAAAATGAGCAGGGCCAATTGTTTTCAACT
Source organism: Pseudomonadota bacterium (assembly GCA_026390495.1). GTDB lineage: Bacteria > Bdellovibrionota_B > Oligoflexia > Oligoflexales > RGVZ01 > CAMDKS01. Next base: position 26,325 of record JAPLFV010000334.1, read on the forward strand.
GTAAGAGAGTACCCCGGAGTATCGTTCAAAAATGGCATGATGGTGTATTTTCGAAAGTTTGAAAATCAAGAGGCTGCATTTGGAATGGAGTGGACCATTAATCCCGATGAGTTTTTTAGAGAAACATCTAGTGATGGTAGAGGAATCATTGATGTCGCTCGATATGTGACAGATCCATCATTGTCCAATCCTGAGAGACAGGTTGTCTTCTATGCCAATTGTATGGGGTCATGATCAATGATTTTCCAAAGAAGTAAAATTAAATACCATTTATATGGTCATTGGACTCAGGCAAGCATGGTCGTTGCATTTGTCTCATCTTTGGCATCTGCAGATCCATTACTTCCGGGACAAGATCTGTTGATTCCGAGTGTGTCTTCAGAAATGCCATCTGAATGTGAAGAATCGACCTGCACCATTGTCGAGGTTCAAGTTAAGAAAAAAATGGGATCTCAAGCAGATGCGAGAATCGAATCTTGTAGCAAATCCGTCCGCGTACCGAAGGAGGTTTTCGACACGATTAATACATTTATGCGCAATATTCACTCTGGGTCAGCATCAGGATTGCCAGCAAATTTAACACCGTCTCAGCAAACAGTTTTGCTGATGTACGCAACGTTTTTACAACAAACAAATGACTTTAACTGTCAAAAATAGGAGATAAATGAATGAAAAATAGATTACTAAGCACCGTGGTTTTTTGCGCAACATCGTTGTTCGTTTTAGTTATGCACTCAGGACATGGCGTAAGTCAGACCAAAATTGAAAATCCCCAAGACGATTCGGCATGTGCTGAAGACAACCAGTGCGTGATTTTTGAAGTTTCTATCAAAATGGCAACCACAGTTACTGCGCCTAGGCAGAAAGTATCGTCTGGAGTCGTGAATCTTCCAGGCAATTTTGCCGGTTCCTATGGAAGCACCGTAACGAGATCCGGTAACCAATGTACAAAGCAGGTAAGAGTGCCAAGTGAGATTTTCCTATCAGTCATTAACATGATGAAATCTCTTTCTTCGGAGGGTGGTCAGCCACCGGCGTTCACGCCAGCTCAGCAAACTATGATTTTGTTTTATACAACATTAATGCAACAGACATTGCAGTTTCAATGTACGCAACAAGATCTAGCGCCTTCTGTGGTTCCTCCGGTCAGTGGAGATCGCCCATAGATGAAAAATCTTTTCTTGGGTGTACTTGTTGTTCTTGGGACCAAATTTGCTTTAATGTCGCCACCAGCATTTTCAAATGTACAGATGCGAATTGGAGGCTTGGAGGCGACGTCAAGCAATGGTACGGAGAATGCATCTTTGCCAGCTTATGTTGATTTTCCCTGGGTTAGGTCATTGAGTTCAGGGGATTCTATTTTTGTCCGAGATCGACGTATTGAGGTGCTTCTAGGGTCTGAGTCTTATGGTGCTGCATATGGGTTTTCGATTTTGATTCCAGCACAAAAAAGTCAATCGAAAGATTTTGAGGAATTTCAATTGAGTATTGCTCAATCTGTTTTGGAATCAGGATCTTCGTCATATCTAACGCTGGCGAAGCCATTTTTTGAGGTGTCGCTTGGGTGTTCTGACGATCTAAGTGAAGCTGTTTCTGTTAAGAAGATTAGCACCTATTTGAGTCACAGTAGTGAAACGAAACTCGATTTCAAGAAAGATTATAAGGAGTGGTGCCGTATCGATATTTCGTTGACTGAGTTAAGTCGTGAAGAGCGAGCAAATGCTTATCAGCAGATGAACTTAGGGCTGAATCTATCAAAGAAATAGTTGCATTTAGTTGCTATCGTAATACCAGATCTTCCATATAGTTTTTTGTGTTCTTAGGTCCAGTTGATTTGCGAACGAACACTATTTTGGCATTGAATGGCATCGATTTTAGATTAAATGATTGCCGTCGGCCGAGTCCACATATCGACCCCATATATCCGGCTCGGATATAACGGCAAAAAGCGAGCGGGCTGAGATCGATATCTTGGAGGCCTCCTTCAAAATTTTTGTGCTTTGAGATAAAAAATATTGGGTAAGAGGCACTTATTGAACGATTGAAAATA
>JAPLFV010000334.1:28407-42732 GCA_026390495.1 Pseudomonadota bacterium
AAAATATATCTCGTTAGTTTGGTAAGTCTGAACAATTGTATTCTTCACAATCAGATCTGGTATAGGTCACTTTTAGGGGTTTTGCCTCTCCACATCCGTTGGGAAAAACGGCATCAAAACTCAGCACGTTTTCTGTAGATGAACTTTTGTGGATTCCAATCGACAAAGATTTTGGAGTTGAATAGATGCTAAAATCATAGGGACCATCTATTGCTGGATCTTTGTGAATAAATTGTGCGTCAGAGATGTCCGTTATTAACATTCCCAGATTCTGGTCCGCTATTGATCGAGGTGCCGTTTGCGTATGCATTTGGAGATAGCCAATCCGCTCCAAAGCTATATTATCGCCAGTTGCTGTCACTGAGTACAATGTGTCAAAAAAATAATTTTTTGAACGATAGAAAGTATCGCCATCGTCATTGCAGAACACCCAATTTGCTGTTGCTGCTGAGGTCAAAGAGACACTATAGGAACCATCTTGAGTTTTTGTTAGCCAAATAAATGGGGCAAAATTTTTGGGCCGACCAATACCCCAGCTGTATTCATCATTAGGATTTCTCAGGCTACTTTGTACAAATTCGGGTAATTGAACCGAAACACCTTGTTCACAGCCAATATTCCCTTTCACTTCATACCTATACCCACCATCATAGACCTGAGGTTCCAAGACATCATTAATATTGAGACTATTGTTAACTCCCGAATCACTCTCATTGGCGTAGATTGGCATCGTGTTAATTGTCATACTCAAAATGGCACAAGCCGAGAGACTATAGACTGTAATTTTCTTAATAACTGACAAACGCATAAATTTCCTTTCCAGAAAACTGTTGTAGGGGCAATTGACTAAGCGCTAAAAACAAAAAGAGTCTTTTTGGTGCCGTCATTTGGACATAGTTAGGTTTGCATTTATATTTATTTATTCAACCACATTGTTTGCGAAATTTGCGATTGGATTTGGTGGGATTTGACGCAAAGATTTTCTGGCGAAGAATATATTTTTTAGACCAATTTTTTGGCTGATCGATGATCTAGAGCAAAAAACTAAGTGGTGTTTTTATCGCACCCTTTTGTTGCCTCCAAAAATAGTCTTGACTGACCAATACCTTTACTCTATTTGTATTTGATAATGATTCTCAATATCACAAAATTTAAATTTGAAAGGGATCTCACTATGAAGAAAGCTCGTATTTTCGGTATCTTATGGTCTATCGCATGTGCTTCCTCTGCCTTTGCCCATCCCCCTGGCGTTTACAGGCTTGATGGCAATGACTTGGCAACCGTCACATTTAAAATGATTGGTCGATGCCCCGTTGAAAATCCAAATTCATTAAAAGGAGTCAAGCGCAGTCTAACATTCAGTGATGACGCAATCGCTGCACCTTACAACTTCACATCAGGAGTTTATGTGGAAATTCATGAAGGGACTCAAGAAGTTTACGTGCAGGTTTCTGACACTTGCGTTCCAGTTCAGGATGGATCCAAAGTGCTTGCAAGTCACGATACATTTAACGGTTTTTCAATAGAGAAAATCGACTAGAAGTTTAACTCAGTCGCCAAATGCATTTGTGAATTCATCCAAGTGAGGAATGTGGTCGTGAACAAGTTTATTCTTTTTAGACTCAAGCTATTGGCTTTCATTGTGATCTCCTTGAGCGGCTTTAGTATGAGCTGCAACAAGCAAAGTGGTGATGAGTCTCCAAATGCTACAGAAGATCAAATGAATGGGCAAAGCAGGCCACATTCCTCCAATGAAGGCTTAAATCATACCATTTCACTGAAAATCATAAGCATTGATCGTCTCGAATTTTTTGAAACTCAAATTCAACCGATTTTCAAAAGAAGCTGTAACGTCGGAGGTTGTCATGCAACCAGTCAATTTATCGATATGACAAAATTTCCATTTGATTACAAAAGTTCATTGTTTGAAAAAACGGTAATAAAGAAGCTTGGAACATCCGCTCCATTAATTGAGACACAAAGACTGATCATTTCCAGGCTGATCGAGTCCGTTGAGACTTTTTATATGCCACCAGTGCAATCGACTGGAGAATTGCCAACTGATAGTGACTTGGTGACATTGAAGCAATGGCAAAAAGATTATTCTGACCTCGAGCTTCAAACAGTACTAATGACTCTAGAGGTCACAGGCCGAGCTAAAGATCAGGAAATCTGTAGGATCAAGAAAGTCATGGTCGCGAATCAAGATATTATGCAAATAACGAGAGAAGATTGTCAGGGAGCTGAAGTCTTGCAGGTTCGAGTATTGAATTCTCAGTCTGTGTTGCGTTTAGATACTGTGATCGTCATAGCAAAATTGGCTAGTCCTGATGATACAATACAACTATCATTGCCGACCGCCATTTAGAATATTACTGCGACAGAGAATGCATAAATGCATTTTGAGCAAGTAAACGTCTCGTTTTTCTAAGAGACTCATCGTCAATCTTAGAGGATCCGACGTTAGAAAAGATTTGGTCGTGACTTGGTCCGGTCCAAATATCGCTACGCCATGCAACGCATGTTGAGGCTGATTCGCCACGGCAATCTGCTTTTAGTTGAAGTCCCTTTGCAGTCAGCCAATCCGTAATTTTCTGATCAACCCAACCATGCAGTCGCCAGAAGGTAGGATTGACATGGGCGCTATATGGGTCTGCTAAATGATCGTAATCGGGACGATCCCAGGTCCAGTTGTTTCGATTTTTTATATTTGCAATGGGGTCTTCGAAAACTGGACGTGTTGCCCAGTTTGGTGCAGCCCACCTTGTGTGCATTGAGTTGTGTATTGTGAACTCGATATGTGTGCCAAGCTCAGAGAGAGTTTTAAAATTTTTAATGTTTTTTGCAGAAAAATTTTCTTCCTGGGCGAGTAGACGTGCAAATCCATCAGCCGATTGAAGATCATTTTCTCTGGATTCAAGTGGGAACTCTCTGTTGTCAGGTTTCGGAAGTTCGGGCCAGGCAGGATACATGGTTAGGCCATTTGCTTCTAGCTTCTTTTTGACCGCATGAATCATCTCGCGATGCATATAGAGAAAGTCCTCTCCCGCTCCACTTCGAGCGGTAGCATCATAATCAATATTCGCGAAGCCGGAGCCATCACGGCGATAAATGACAGGTCTAGGAGGCTTCCATCCCATGGAGTCGATATTGGCACGGTCTGCGTTCGTAGCCCCCGGTTGCAAGTATGAATTCCTGGCACTGTGCCACAAATAGTGAGCCAGTCTGTGATGTTTCTCACCCATCAATTCTCGCATGACAGTGTCTCTTTTTGAAAGTTGACGGCGCGAAAGAGACTCTTGGTTGGCTGTTGTAGATTTAGCCGAAAACTTACAATCTAACGCGCGAAGTGAGGCATTGATAAACCGAATTCGGTAGCGAGAAAATTGTCTCAATGTGCTTGGTATCTCATAAACATAATTTGATGATGCTACAACTTTGTTAAGTCTATGGAGCTGGCCATTTGTGCCAACAATAGCGGCTGAATCAATGGCAAGAAAACAGCTGGAATTGTCATTTGGATCAATCTTAAGGGCAAGAGCAGAGAAATCCGGAGATGGTTTCAATGTAAAATTCAATGTGTAGAATTGACCTCCAGCACTGTCGGCAAGGTTTTTTGAATAAGTTCCTTCATCAATCGTGCCAGAGCTTTGATCCGAATCGGAAGTATTGGAGCCACCGATATTATCCGGCAAAGGATCATTCCGATTCTGTGACCCTGGATTTTTAGACTCAAACAGTACGGATTCCATCGCTGTAATCCACGTTGAATGAGCTTCCGTTGCAGCTGGGTTAGAGTAATTAACTTTATCAGGTATTGCCTCCCCTTGATTTGTGGTCGCATTGGTCTTCATTAAATCTTTAAGGACCCAGTCTCGAACAGCGAGATCAAGCCGAGTTAACTGAATGGCTTGTGAAAGCTTTAGATATTGATCGTCCCATTTTGCTTCAAAGTCACTCAAGGGCATTTTTATCGCGTTATTTTTGCAGGAAGCTCTCAAATTTTCATGCCAAAGATCTTGAAATTTAACGGTTGGTTTTAGTGTTCCGCATTCATTGTGGAAGATATACAAGGCATTTGCGTTTTCCGAATCTCTTGCAATGTATGTCAATGACGCCTTTGAGTTAGCGTCAACACTTATGATATCCTTAGTTTTTGCATCCTTTGCAATTCTGGGTTTGCATGTACTAGCAATCAACGCTATGGATGATAGACAAAATACTAGTTTTGTAGAGAGCACGATGAAATCCCCCTCTCAATGAATGTTAAAAAATCAAAGCAGGATCGTATCCAGAATGTTGTTGCATCCAGCGATCCTTTTCGATGAATCGCTGCACAATCCACTCATTAAAGTCTTTTTCATTTGTTGGTAAATTTTCCTTGAGGATTTTGGTAACAAACACCTTAACGGTGTAGTTGCCTTCCGTGAAAAAATTTAGTGGCTTTGGTGGTAACTGTCCAAATGCTATATTGATATCATAGATGCAGATCATTCTTGATCCTAGGCCTTGAACGGTGGCCCAGACACCTTTTGACCGAGGCACTAATACTCGCTGAAATTTGTATGTTCCTTTTCGCCGCGCATATTCTTGACTAGCCGCGTATTTTGAGGGCTTCATCCTAGTGCCTTCAGGAAAAATGACCGCTAAGAATGGTACATTGGCATCTAAAAGTGTTTTAAATGTTTTTGTTATCGTATGAACATCTTTCGCCCAGTTTCGTTTGAGCAAAATGGCCTGCGAAAATTGCAGGCCCCAGCCAACACCTGGAATGAATTTTAGGCTGTATTTAGCAAACCAATTGATCCAGCCAGACATACCTCGAGGGTGAACGATCATCCAAATAATTGGTATATCCAGATAAGACTGATGATTGGCCATTATCAAACTGCTGACAGGCTCTATCGTATCTCCACTAATTTCCAGACGATTTCCGCATGACACTGAGCCATAGCAAACGCAGGCGCCAAAAAAATGTTTAAACTTCATATTAAGCTGTACAAACTTTGACTTATCAAGAAAGTAAAGTGGCGATGTTAGACCTTGAAGAACATTAATGAGCAACAAAATTACGCAAAGGCCGCCGAATATCAAGACACCTCTCAGATATTTAAATGCTTTCATTTTAGCCTGAGATCCTTAACTTTGTTTTGGATGCAATTTTTGAAACGCTGCAATATGAGGTTCAAGCACCTTTACGACCTCATCGACGGTATCCACCACATTTATCATTCTCAAATCGTCTTTACTCATGAGATTCAATTTAACTGGTACTTCTTGCATCCAGTCAATTAGGCCACTAAATGTATCCTTTCCAAGTAAAATAAAGGGTCTTGGTTTAATATGATTCACCTGCATCAATTGCCATGTGTAGAACAGCTCGAGGAGTGTTCCAATACCTCCAGGTGTTATGACAACTGCATGGCTGATTCTCATAAATTCATCCAACCGCGATGAAAATCTTTTGTGATGATGTTTTACGTCGAGATGGGCATTTGCATCCGATTCAAAGGGAAGTTGAATCGGTAGGCCGATCGATCGGGATAAATTGCTACCTTCTTTTGCGCCGCGATTTGCAGCTTCCATCAGACCTGGACCACCGCCTGTGACAATATCGATTCCCCGTTTTGCCATTTCGCGGGCAAGTTCGAACGTCTGGTGATAGAAAGGACTATCAGCGCCGATTCTTGCAGATCCAAAAATACAAACCCTGTAAAAGTCTGTTTCCATGTCTGTCAAAATTTCATCGATATCTGCGATGACTTCATTCAACTGTTGAATTTTCTTACCAAGTAGCTTTCGAATCTTCTTGCGTTCCATTATTGTGCCTACCTTAGACTGATTATCAAGATTATGAGTATGGTTTGATTTAGACATGTAAAAAGATCCCTATTGAAGAAACTAAATGCACTTGCGACCTTGAAATTTATCACGATCGTTTACTAGATCACTAAATGATATCATAATTTTCTAAACTTTTACTCCATTTGTCAACGAGTTGCGGGATTCATTCAGTTTTTCATCAAATTTATGTGTTTTGGTCTATTGAAGAATATTCTGATACAATTATGAAATGTTATGTAGAGTTTATTCGCTAATAGCCGACTCTGCGTTGCTTGTCACAGAAAAATGCTCATTTACCAATTGTAAACTCCGCTTTTTCTGTTCCTCGCGCCTAGATTCGACTATTGGCGAACAAGCTCTAGGTAGTGAGCTGATGGTTTGGATCAGATATTCGCCTCTGACACTCTGTCAGTTATTGTTCGGTCCCTGATTTTTCCAGGATTAGTCACTTTGGAGTCTATGTGAGGTCTTGTTTTATCATTTTTTGGTTCTTAGTCATTGCGCCGCTTGGCTATGGACAGGTTCTATTGCAGAAAGCCCAACCGACGGATGGATCGTTACTTGGATTCATTGTCGTAGGAACTATTGCGCAGAAAAATGCTTTGAGCAACGTCGCTTTAGTTAAAGTCACAGCCTCTGGAAGTGTTACTGCTGTTAAGATAAATAGTATTATTGACGCCAAGTACAAAGTGACTGATATCAGTGATAAATTCGTTAGGGTCGTCACCCGAGAATCGAAGCATTATTTGGTTTTCATGGGCAAATTTTCGGGCGAATTTAATCGAGGTTCCTCAGGGCCTACAAAAGTTATTAACCCAGAGGGAAAATATAAAGAAGACGGCTTTGAAAGAGACCAAGGTAAGGTCCTGATGACCGGTGCTTATCGCGATAAGATCGTCAATCAAGATTTATCTAATATTTTAATGCAGGCAACTGCAGAACCGTTTATGCAGAATGGCGTGATCGTCGGATTTAAAATGTCGCAGATTGATTCTGACAGTATCTTTGCAAAAGGCGGTTTGAAAGACGAAGACGTCATTACCTCCCTGAATGGTCAAAAGTTAAATAGTGTTGCCGGTGCAATCACTTTGCTGAAAAGTCTAAAAGAGGCAACATCAATTGACGTTGAAATGTTGAGAAATGGCACACCGACTCAATTGACGATCAATGTCCAGTAAGCCTGCCGACCAGAAGATTTGACCAGTAACTTCACATCCAGTATTTTTCGAGAGGTTAGGTTGGTCGCCCACCGATAAGGTGCCATCGCCTAATGATGACCTCCAGTGGTAACAGAAACAGAACCAACCAAATCCAATTGCGATTTTGCATCCAGTAGAAATCTCGCAAGGTTCTGAATCGATTTGGAAGTGAGACTCCCTGATCTGCGGTCCATTGTTGCAACCATTCGCCAATTTCTTGGTTTCCAGCGGTTTCAATTTGAGTAAGTTTGGCGTCGGTCAGTCTTGCCAATTGATTCAACTTGCGAGGGCTCGGCGACATTTCAGAGTCTGTCAATTTTTCAGATAACATGGTCATTGCTGATGCGTTGACCTGCCCAAAAGCGGGGTGCTCACCTTTAACGGTCACTGTGCATATAAATCCACTTCTAGCTTTCTGACTTTGTTCGCCTGACAATATCCATTCTTCAGAGCCCTGCTGAGTTGCAGAAACCTGATCTAAAGAAATTTGCTTTCCACACAAGCTGATCGTCCACTCACTTCCTTTCGCACCCACATATCTCGCGCTTGGCCCGGTAAGGCGCAAACGCCAAGCAATCTTTTCTCCATCGGCTAAATCTTCAATCCTGAGATCTTGTGCAATCAAAGATGGTCTACGGTCATTTCGCATGAGCCAGGTCATTGAGCTGTCGACTATCGATTGGTAGTCAAATCGAGACCGATCTTGGCCGGATTCCATTCCAACACGCCAAAGAGAATCTGAAAAAATCCAAATGGCTCGACCTTTGCCAGGGTAAGATGCCACTGCTAAGGGTGAAACTTTTCCATCTTTCGTTCTTGCGTTGAGCAAGGTGGTAACTTCATTTTCGTTGAATTTAAAATCAAGAGTGTTGTGAAGGCCCTTCATGGTTTTTAACGATGAGAGGCGATTGCCTAGTCGCTCAAAATCGTCATAAACGTTTGCTAGTGCACGTTTTTCAGAGCTAGGCTCCGCGAGCTCTACCTTATATTCTATGTCAGCATTGAACGTACTACCGACGACTTTGCCGTCAATCTGTGGCAAGCCGATTGATAAATTGTTTGCACGATTGGACTTTATGGTAAATGGAAGTATATCTGCCATTCCACTGCCGATAATGTCTCCTTCAGTCAGCGCTCGTGGACCACCAATGAACAGCAGGCCACCGCCGTTAGTTACGAACTTTGCCAGATTAGATTGAAATTCCGGCTGCAAGAACTGTTGCATAGTAAAATTTTGTATGACTAACACTCTAAAGCTTGGCAATTCTTCTTTAAACAGACGTTCGACTGGAAAAGGAATAAGGCTCAATTCTCGTTCATTCACTTGTTGGCTATCCCATGGATCGCGCAATATAAAAAAACTAATCAAGTCAAACTTTGGTTCACTTTTCAGATAGCGACGTAAGAATCGACCGTCCCATGTTGGTGATCCAAGAAGATGTAGAATTCCGAGTGTGTTGGGCAAAACGTCCAATGAATGATTAATTTGGTTATCCCAGGTATCGTTTTCTCCCGCTACAGGTAACGCCTTTATGCTAATAAGATGTGATCCTCGAGCTGGGGTTGCAAAATTTATGGTTGTTCGGGCTTCAAGTGCCGATTCAGCAAAAACGGCATTTGCTGAAGCTGTTGGATTGCCATCAATAGATAACTGTACTTGAATAGATTCTACTTTTGATTTCTCTGCACGTACGACAACGACATCAACCTGAGTTGATTTTCCTTCGAATGCAAAAGGAGGAAACGTCGTGTCATCTAACCAGTAACCGGGGGTTGCTGGTTTTCCAAAACCGATAATATGGCCTTGATGACGATTGCGAATGAGGCCACCGCGTCCCTGTAATTTCTCGTTCCATGGAAGTCCTGGTCTTGAGTCAGCGCCATCAGTTAAAAGCATCCAAGGTTCAAATCCAATTCTAAATGTTTTACCTTGTACTGGTTCTAAAGTCTGAGGTACACCCCAGCCTACTTTATCTTCTTTCTTAGAGCCAGCTTTTATAATTGCTAAGTTCTTACTAAAATCCCATTTTCTCCATCTTAATTCTCTTATTCTTTTTCGATGAACTCAATGGTGTCGGAGGCCTTAGAATTCAGTTTACCGCCGAATTTTCCTCCAGTCATCGAGGCCGAATCATCTAATAAAATATGAATCGGTTGCTGCACCAAAGTATTGGGCATCTTTTCAGTTATGGTTTCTGGTTGTAGGCTCCAAACAATTGGAATGAGCCAACCCAGTCGAATACATGCAGCAATTGACGCTCTCTTCCATCCAATCTCTCGCACCCAGGAGATTCCTAATCCCACGCAGACGGCTATGGTTGTCAAAAGAATCACGATATACATTTAGGGATTCCTCAGTCGCTTTAAAATCTCAGGTAAATGAATCTGGTCACGTTTGTAGTCGGTGGTCAGCGCAACCATCATCAAGTTGACGAAGGATCTTATCTGATACTCATTTGTTCCTGTTCCTTCGCAAGTGGGCTTTTCTGGGGAATCTTGCAAGATTTTTGAAAAATTATAGGGGATATGGACAATGGCCATTCGTCCATCCATCGGGAACCATTTCCATGATTTTCCAGTACAACTTGGAAGTGTTTCCAGCAGATAAAAACTTCTCATGAGCTCATGATCTTGAGGCACGGACCTCCAGGTTGAGGCTCCAAATGTGCCTTTTAAAAAGGGTGACGTGAAAGTGGAAAGCATTTGATCGTCCAATTTAGAATTTTCTATGATCAAAAGTCCTCCTCTCTTAATCCAACGAAGCACTTCTGTGTCAATCATTCCTTTTTCGTTTGCAATTTTATCCAAGGATTGAACCCACATCCACCCTTCGGTGTTTGCGTTTTCAATAAATTTACTTTTGTTTTCAATTTTAGGACTCAGGTCAATACTTGTTCGTTGCTGCACTTCCTGTGAAAGGCGATTGTAAGATCCTGCGACGTTGCTGTTTGAGCCAATGGATAGAAACTTAATCTGAGCCATGAGAGTGTTTTCAGACGTTAAAAACATCATAGCAATCAACAATAATATTGAATTGCGTTGAACTGATTTAGGTCTTTTCAGAATATTTGCCACGATTTCAAAAAGTCCTGCCGCAAGTATCAAGTAAATAATGTATTTGATCCAGGGCAAAGGGTCTTCAGTGTCTAATTTTCCTTGCCCTTGTTTTTTGGTAGTTGATTCGTCTACCCATTGGGGGGGGAGCATTGCAGAGTTTTCAATCGATAGTAAACTCTCTGCTACTGGGACATTTGACAAATCAAGCTTAGATTTACCAAGAATCGAGTCATCGCTGGACAAGGTTTGACTTTGAACTTGAAAGGCGGCGATATCGGCCTCTCTTATCCATTCTTCGCTTGCAACGGCAGATGATTGACCCGATGACGTCGTCGGATTCTGACTAATAAAAAGTTCTCGTATCATTTTTGGAAAACGTCCATGGCTGATTCCGAATTGCTTACCCGGTTTTAGCGGGATTGTCATAGCAATAACGGATTGAGGAGCTTTTTTAACTTGAGATAAAATTTGACTCGACGTTGGTTTTATATCTCGGTTAGAGGATGTTTTTTCATTTAAGTCTACAACATACGACCATCCTACAGCGGTCTCCTTTTGCCCTATCTCACCACCAATTTGCTTTCCTCCCAATTGCTGTAATTCGTCGATCCACTGATCGCGCTGTTCGATAGCATTGCAAGAAATTTTGATGCTCAATAGACTTTCTAGACATTGGCAAAGCTCGCCATAGTTAGGGGATTCTATCAGTGGAGCCAACCAAACATTCTTGGCGATTGATTTTGGGCAAAATGATTTAAAATTATTTCCAATCCCTCCGAGCAATATGTTTAATTTATCAGCCTGAGGTCCAAGTTTTTGTTTGGAGGCATCGTATAATCCACTCTCTGCGGTACTACCAACGTCTTGCTGCGGATTGACGTGATCGACTCGATAGGTGTCTAGACCTAATACCGAAAGGGCAGTCATAAGATATGTAGAATGATCCTCCAATTGCAGTTCTCCAGAAGGTTCTGCATAAATGGTGGAACGTCTTTGCCCGTCGACGGAGGGTGTGCGAAAAATATTGTCCAGTAACACGGCATCTGGACCTTGAGGAAGTATTTCCCAAACAATGGAATCCCCTGGAACTAATCCCGCTTGTTTCAACGCGGACCAGGAAAGAATCACTGATGTTGATTTTGCGCCGTCAACGATTTTCCAAGCAGTGGAGGCAAGAGTTTCATCGTTGTAAGATACTTTTACGACTCCCTCTTGATATTTATTGATACCGCCTTGTGCAATATCGATTTCCCATTGCATCATATTTGACGCAGGGCTTCCAATTTTCTTGACTCGATTAATAAAGGCATTTGGTGAAGACAATTTTTCAGTATCAAGATCGACATTCATCCAGTAAACGTCGGTTTCTTCCGTTAGAAATTGCCATTGAAATCCAGACCAGGAATGTTGGTCGCGATCTGACAGAATGATAAGTCGGTCTATCTCTCCCGTCTGATTTAAATGTTGTTTCAGAGCGGGACCAATTTTTAGTCCTGCACGATGAAAGTCTAAACTAGATATAATCGACTGAGCTTTGTCGCTTTCTGAAATCTCATAGATAGTATCATTGTGGCTAGTGCTCATTGTGATGCGGGATGCGTTCTTAATACTATCCCAAAATGTTTTAACCTTTCTGCCTAAATCAAGTTGATTTATTTTTGCTGACACTGAAGGGCTCATGTCAACAAACACATGGACTCGTGATTCCTTTGGTTCGTGATTGGCAAATTCTTTAACGGCGGGTTTTGTCATCCAAAGACCAAGCAAAATTGTACAAAGTAGAAACATAAGAAACGGAATGATAGGCGGAACCTTTACGATAATCCTCGGCATTTTTACGGAAGGGAAGGTCAATACTCTTGCAATTGGGAAGCGAATTTCCTTTAGTCTTCTGCGGATGATCCACCATAAAACGAGAGAAACCAAGGATACGATTGCTGTTCCGGTAAACAATGTTGAAAACATTTGTGGGAATACATTCATATTTGGTAACCATTAAGTATATTTGAAAGGCAGCCGACATCGCCAATGATAACGGTGTTTTTCTCATTGGTCCTTCGCGCTGCACGTAGTGTCGATCGCTGAATTATAATCATATTTGCGCTCTTTCTCTGACAAAGTGAAAAAGTGAAAGAGCTGGTGTTATATCTGACGCATGAAAGTATTCAAAACCAAGTTTTCTAGTTGATTCCTCAAAATTGCTTTTCCAATCATTGATCGCCTTTGCGAACTCTCCTCCTTGCTTAAGTTGTTTGCCCAAGTAGTCTTTTCTAGTTGGAGTTCGCTCCAAGTAGCATGTTTCAGATTCCATCCAGTCAGTCGACAATTCTAAGGAGCTCAGGGTGTGGATCAACGTACATCGAGGTTTAAGAGAATACACGTCGAGCGATCCAGGTATATCTTCGAGGCCGTCAGTCAAAATCCATTTTCGATCATAATTCTTAGACTGCGATTTTGCTGAGTCAAAAAATCGAACAATAGTTGAGGTCGGATTTTCTTTGATGGATGCAAACAGTGAATTGATGTCGCTGGTACTTTTTGGTCTCTAGTTCAGCTTTTGAGTCCCATCATCTATGATGAGTTGACACACGACTGTATCGCCATATTTAATGTGAGTGTGAGCGACCCAAAGTCCAATGCGAATGGCTAAATCTGATTTGCTAATGGGACGATCTCCATCGAAATCAGGCCATTTCATAGAACCTCTGAGGTCGATAAGTATCTCAACATGTTGTGATGCTTCATCTCGGTGTTGGCGTAATGTTACTTGATCTGTTCTTGCATATGCTTTCCAATCGATCAAATGGATTGGATCTCCGGAAACATACGGGCGACTACTTTCCGGATTCCGACTAGGTTTCATTAAAGTCATACGCAAGGAACCTTGCGTTCTCATAGACGTTTTGAAGCGCATGTCAATGATGTCTTCATTCCAGTCAGGTTCTAGACTGGAAAGAGTAAACTCCTTCGAAACTTCTAGTTGTGTCATAAATTGGTTTATTCCAGACCAAGAGCAAGATTGCCTTTTTCGGCTTGAATTCGATCCAACAGCGAATCAATCAAACTATCTTCTGTGATTCCGTCTCTAAGTGCATGCGCTGCGAGTTTAATTCTATGGCGCAACACAGGTTTAGCCATGCGCCGAACGTGTGCCCAACGAATGGACTCTGACTGATGAATCATGGCAAATGATTTACAGGCAGTAACGAGCGACATACCTGCTCGAGGACCAGCACCATACCAGATATGATTTTTAAATTGAGGGGGGCAGCTTGGGTCAGAAGGTCTCGTCATTCTCACTAAGTCTGCAATTGCATTTAGTATGCTATCTTCAATCGGAATTTGTTTTGTTCGCACCATTATTTTTTTAAGAATATCTTCCGACATGACGCTTAGCGATTCCGAACTCTCAATCTTGTCGGCTAGAAGCTGATTCGAAGAATGGGCTTCTAACATTTGCTTTTCTGCTTGTGCAGACGGGTAGGGGACGATTGAATGAATCAGGAATCTATCAAGTTGAGCCTCTGGGAGAGGAAAGGTACCTTCGGATTCAAATGGATTTTGAGTTGCAAAAACTAAAAAAGGCGAAGGCAAGACATATCGTTGACCACCAATTGTGGCAGCTTTTTCTTGCATGGACTCTAGCAAAGCCGATTGTGTTCTAGGAGACGCTCGATTGATTTCATCTGCCAAGAGTAAGTTTGTAAAAACAGGGCCTTTGGAAAACTCGAACGATCTTCTTCCTGAGGCATCAACATTTAAGATTTCACTTCCTACTATATCTGATGGAAGCAAATCAGGAGTGAACTGAACCCTACCAAATTTTAGTCCTAAACTTGATGCAAAAACTCGTACCAAGGTTGTTTTTGCAAGACCTGGAGCGCCCGTCATTAATAAATGACCACCCCCAAACAGGCAACACAGTGCTTCTGTTACTAAGTCTTCTTGGCCATAGATTGCTTGACCAATAGATTCCTTTAATTTTTTGATCGATTCTGACGCTAGGGCTGCTGACAGTGAATCTGACTCTTGATTTGAATCTGACCTTGATCTTTTAAGTTGATCGCTATTTTCACTAGACATTCAAAACGTCTCCCTTTTTGTATGGAGGATTCTAGGTTCTTCCCATTTCGCTCATAGATTGCCTGATAGCAGTTTAATGAGTCGTTCTGAAAACAAAGAGTTTTTCAAACTTGAAGGTTTTCGCTTCATTATACGGGGATGT
>JAPLFV010000372.1 GCA_026390495.1 Pseudomonadota bacterium
GTTTGAAGGGAGTTATCTGGTGTCGGGTAACCCGCTTAACTCCGCCTTGATTTTCGACTTCCTGCCTTTGATGTGCAAAGACCAAAGTCAAATCATGTCCATATCTAATATTGGTTGGAGTCCATTTGTTGTATCAGGTTCAGCGGCACACAATCACATAGGTTTGGACATTGGTTCTTGTATTCGCTCATGCAAACTTGAGAACCTACCTGTCGCTAAGGGATTGATGTGCGCCGTAGGAGAATTTCAGAAGGAAATGGATCGTCTCTATTCCCACAAGGTAATGATCGATTGGGAGTATAGCTTTGACGGCACCTGCGGCGAACTTAGGTTTGTTTTAAATCAATCATTGAGTGCTGAATTGGCCGCTCTAGTAACCCTATCTTCTATCAAAAATTCGTTTGTCTATTCAATATGCAGTGACCGCGAAAATACAACGCAAATCTATTTGAAGCTGTTTTTGAGTGAAAATTTTTCGTTTTTCGAAGGCGTGTTGGTTTTGCAACTTGACCAAGAAGACGATCTCAAAAAGAACATGCTGAGGGAGCCGGCATGATTTTACGAAACCCACAATTTGGACTTAAACTACTTGGAGTCAGAGGTTCCAGGCCCGTTAGTGGGCAAGAGTTTCAGATTTATGGTGGGCAAACGACGACAATAGAGCTTACTGGATTCGGAGACACTCGAGTTTTTCTCGATGCAGGTACGGGCCTTCTAAATTCATACCAAAACTCAAAACATCAGAGCAATCGGTGGAAAAATTTGCATTTTGTTATAACGCATACTCATTGGGATCACGTGATTGGATTGAATCAGTTTCCGCCTCTTTTTGACGAGAATGCATCGATTTCATTCCACGCGCCTACAAGTGAAAATGGGACGTTTGAATCTTTGTTCGAAAGACTTTTTTCATCAGAGCATAGCTACTTTTCACGAGATCAAATTAAAGCAAAATTGCATTTTAACGTCATCAAGCCTCGAATTCCATTTCAGATTAACGAGAAGCTTCGCGTAGAGGGGATCCAAGTTAATCATCAAGCTGTGACATTGGGATACAAATTTTCAGTGGGGACGAAATCGGTTTGTTTCATAACGGACTCAGCACCTTTGTCTAATAAGTGCATTTTAGGTCAAGGAATGCAGGAGGCATCGGACCTTTTAGGATACGAGGCATTTGAAGGTCTCTATCATAGTCAGATGATTGATTTTATAAATGGGGCAGATTTAATCGCATATGACACCCATTTTTTTGACGATAAAGTTAAACCTGATTGGGGTCACAGCTCTCCCAAGTATGCCATTGAAATTTGCAAGGCTGGTAATGTTAAAGAACTTGTGATGTTTCATCATGCCCCCGAAGATGAGGATGTTTTGATCAAGAAAAAAATTGAAGAAGCTGAAGCTTTGATGCTGGATTGCAATTTTTCACTGGTTGCTGCAAGAGAGGGGGATGAATGGACTCTCGCCTCGGCATAAGATTTTTGGGAACAAGGTCTACGCATATTGCTACGACCAAGGATATTGGTCAGTTTGGCGGTGGTGCAGAAGCGCTTTTGATTCAATACGGTGATGCTAATTTACTTGTTAACTGTGGGTTTTCCGTAGATTCATGGAGCGAGGTCATGTTACGCCGGCTCCAAAGTAAGGGACAAAAGTTTGAGGGGCATATTTTCTTCACTGATTTTTTATGGGAACATATTCTTGGCTTTCCTTTTATGTTGCCGATACATTTCTCAACAAGTCGAGTCTCTATACACTCTAGTGAAAGTGCAGCTAAGTCTGCCTTGTTGTTGGGTCATTCTTGTTCATTAGATTTTTCGCCATTTAATGGAATAGAATCATTGAGAGCATCCATTCAGTTCGTGGAACATAAGGGCCCGGCGCAAATTTTTGACGGGTGGATCGCTCATGGTTTGCGACTTGATCAGCAGATACAAATGCGACAAGTTAAAACGGCTTGGAAATTAACTTGTCCTAGTGGTCAAGTGATTTTGGTAAGTAGTGGAAGAGTTTCCTTGAAAGATATCGAACGGAATCCTAGTTTTTTTGAAGGAGTTGATTTTTACATTCAGTCATTGGAGTTTCAGGATCGATTGACTTCCAGGGATTCGGATAGGCAGTGCTATATTGACACTGTTGCCGCAGCAATGGCGATGAAATGCTCAAATCTATTTGTGACTGGGTTTCGACCTGATAGCGGTGAAAGCATTTTGTTAGACTTTGAAATGATGTGTCAAAAACTAGGTGAGCAGTCCGGGTGTCATGTGGAGTTTTCAAGAGAAGGAAAGGTGATTTATTTGGACAAGGAACAGCAAACGAAAGCAATTGCATGAATGAAATTTCACAATTTGCAACCTACATAATGGATTCTCAAATATTATTTTTACAAATTGCTTGTTTGTATTTTTGCGCCTTCGTCTATATTTTAAACAAGAAAGTTTTTGCCAATTTTGGATTTGATTCTGTCTCAAGACATAAGACTCGACTGGTTTGGACTTATATTGTGGTCTGTTTGATTGCAGGACGCTTTATGATGGTAGAAATGGCCTATGTTTCCTCTGGCTGGATAGCAGGCTTTTTTGCTGTTCTTATGCATTCTAGCTTGTATTTTAACCTTCAAGCGAATGGTGGTCTTTTGGGGCGTTCAGATGTCAGTAACTTTCTACGAATTCTTTTGATTTGCGTGAGCATTATTGTAGCCGTTAGTCAAACAGCGGCGCTGGCTTGCCTGTGCGGTAACTTGATTTATGCCTCACTGGGATTTTGGATGCATTATGACAATCGCTCAATTCACTTCTTTGAGATTCAACAACTTTTAGCAGCAAAAGCGAATCGTTTATCCCTTCAAAAAGATGAATCTTTCTCAAAACGATGGGATAAGACTGCTTAGATTCTGCTCTCACAGGCCCAAAAACCTTGCTGATGGGTGCTTGGCATAGAGATGCCGGACCGGAAAAACGCACTCTCATTCTGAGATGACAAGTCGATTTTTTCAAGGTAATGTCAAGTCCCAAAAAATATTTTGAAAGGTACCTGATATGCGTAGTTTTGACGTTACCAGTATTTGTAATGCTCTAATGGATATACTTATAGAAGTTGACGATACGGATCTTCAGAAATTGGGTCTTACCAAAGGCATAATGCATTTGGTTGATAGTAAACGTCAGGCGGACGTTTTAAATTATTTTGCTCGAAAAACAAGTGTAACAGAGCTAGGCGGCTCTTCCTTAAATGCTATTCGTACGTTATCCCAATTGGGTCATTCGACTTTTTTTGCAGGCATGATTAGTGATGACCTTTATGGCGCACGAATCAAGACAAGATTGGATCAATTGAATATCGCTTCAAACTTGGGTGGTCATGCAACAGAAAGTACTGGTACCTGTATTATTTTGATTACCCCAGACGGGGAGCGGACCATGAACACGAATCTCGGTGCAAGTCGCCTCTATACCAAAGCCGAAGTTCCGAAGGCCCAGATTTTGAATTCTAGAATTTTTCATTTCAGCGGCTATCAGTGGGATACCGCTGAGCAAAAAAGCGCATTGCTTGAGGCTCTAGAGCTTTGCAAGAAAAATGACAAGACAGTTTCGTTTGATTTAGCCGATCCATTTGTGGTGGATCGCAAC
This sequence comes from Pseudomonadota bacterium, assembly GCA_026390495.1. Classification (GTDB taxonomy): domain Bacteria; phylum Bdellovibrionota_B; class Oligoflexia; order Oligoflexales; family RGVZ01; genus CAMDKS01. The sequence goes on from JAPLFV010000372.1 coordinate 3,630, forward strand.
AGAACAGATTTTGAATCATTGATCAAGGACTATGCTGATATTGTTTTTGCAAACAAAGAAGAGGCCAAAATCCTTTATCATTCGAGTCCTGAAATTGCCGCAGCGAAGATTGCAAGTTCTGGAGCCATTGCCGTCGTTAAGCTAGGGGGTGAAGGAGCTATGGTGTGTCAAGGTGATCGATGCGATATGATTGCCCCAGTCAGCACCAAAGTTATTGACACCACAGGCGCAGGAGATATGTTTGCAGCTGGATTTTTGCACGGTGTTCTAAAAGGGCAAAGCACCGCCGTTTCAGGAAAAATTGCGGCCACTCTGGCAAGTGATGTTATTTCTCGTGTTGGGGCTACTGTTTCGAAGTCAGCACTGGACACTGCTTTGGGTATTTCTAGATAGATTCTGCTGAAGAGGATTATTTCTGCGTAGCATTGTTTTTCGCTGAGAATGCTTACCCTAGATGGAGTATTTGTTTGCAAGTTTTTCAAATATACCATTAGATTTAAGCTGTCTTACGCATTGGTCAAATTTTACGACGATGTCAGGTTGGGTTTTGAGTATTTTTGAGTTTTTACTAATGACAAAGAAATAATCTTGAGTCGTGACATTAAGTGGTGCTTGACTGACCTTCGACGTCAAGCCAAGTTTCTTCAAGCGATATCTCATCTCTGCATTAGAGGTGACAGCAGCGTCCACTCGTGAAGATGCCAACATTTTTGCAATGGCATCCGTTTCTGACAGGGTTTGAATTTTGCTATCGCCTGACATCTTGTGTCGTCTGTCTAAATATTCTCGGAATGCATCCGACGTTCTAAGCCCAACTAATTCTGCAAGGGTCAGAGTATCTAAATCTGTAAAGGTCTTTGGGATCCTTTGCAATCCAGTTCGAGTCCAAAGACCATAGCTATTTGAAAATACAACCTCCTTGCCATAGGAGACAGCCTTTTCCCGGTCAGCTTTGAAACTCATGATGTTCAGCTCAAGAGCTCCCTTTTCCATTTCTTTGAACATACGACGTATAGGAAATTGCTCAAACTTTGGTGAAAGCCCAAGTTTGATTGAACACATATTTGAAATTTCCCATCCAAAACCTTTCAAATCTCCGGGCTCTTTTGTTTGATCTATATAGTATGGAGGCCAGTCTGGTGCGCTTATCGTTATGGAGTTTGAAGATTTCGTCGTTTGAGAAACCGCAATAGAGTTGAGTCCAATGATTTGGTTAAGCAGGATTGTATTCCTAAGCCACTTTTTCATTTTCTAATTCCAGTCGAGTGTCAATCAGCATTAAGCAGATATCATCTTCCACAACTGCGTCCTTAATATGTGCAGAAAGGCTAGAGTTGATTTTTTCCATGACGTGATTCACGGGCTCAAGTCGATTGACTTGGCGAAGAAGCTGTAGAAATGGCTTTTGAAATGGCTTATTAAGACGATTTTTTGCTTCTGTTAGACCATCGCTGAATAGGCAAATCATTTCCTTTTCACTCAGATCGACCTTTATATCCTTGTAAGCTTGTTGTGCGACAGTTCTTGTCAGTAATTCGTAACCAAATGGAGGCTGAGGTTTTGAAGTCATTGGTTTGAGATTCATCTTGCCGTTATCTTCAGATAGAATGAGCGGAAATGGATGTCCGGCATTACAGATTCGCATATCTCTTTGATCAAGATCAATCTTCAATATTGCCACGGTCATTGCTAGGTTACATTCATTGAGAAGTGAGATCATCGTCGACCGAAGAATATTCATGATGGTAGAAGGTGTAAAACTATCGTGATTTTGTTGAATCAGTGGGCGAAGTGTTTGAATGGCCCCAAATGCAACCATTGTCACGAGTCCTTGGGGAATGCCGTGTCCGGTCACATCCCCCACGATTGCATAGATGATCCTTCCTCCATTGCATTCAATGACAGTCATCCAATCGCCCGACAAATTTTGCATTGGGCGATAAAATTGCGCGATTCTTCTGGATGTTGTGGATCCTCGAGTTGCAACCATAGATCTCTGCAGTGTCTCTGCGATGCCAAGCTCTGCTTTTAAGATTGTCTGTTCCTGAATATTTTGTCTGATTTGGTGCTCTCGAAGAGAAATTTTATCGGCCATGAAATTGACTTCTTCACCAATTCGATTGATCTCGATTTGAGGGCTAGGAAGAATCTTTTCATGATAATTGCCAACAGCAATCCGACGGATTGCATTTCCCAGTCGATTGAGGGGTGTTTCCAGTTCAATCTGAAGCATTTTTGTAATTGTATTGACTGCAATTGCAAGTGCTAAGAGTAGTGCGACTAATAGAATCAGAAAGGTATTCAGTGATTTTCTCATGATTCCAGTGGTGGTTGATATCACTTCTACTCGTCCCAGATTTTTGCCTCTGTATTTAATCATAGCTACAGACTTCACATCCTTTGAGCCACCGTCTTTTTCAGAAGCAAAAAGAGTTTTTTTCTCATCATCGGTCACTTTGATCGACACAATGTTTGGAGAAAGTAGGTAAGAGTTCACAGTTGACTTAATTTCTGTCTCATTAAAAGTCCAGACAGCTTGCGAAAGAATTTGTGCGATTTGAATTGCAGTCCGCGAGGTTTGATTCTTAACTTGCAAGCGGTCCGAAAGGATCTCGTAAGACATAAATAGCAATGCGAGGACTGCCATAGCAATAGAAGTCCACTTAATGAGTGTTACGGCCAGATTGCGTGCAATCGTGCTCTGACTCATCACTGATTTTATTGAGGAAACTTTTCCTTTAATTGATTTCATCGTAATCGTTTGGCGCCTTTGTTTTAAACGTTTCCAATGGACCTATTGCTATGTTGTAGGTATCGGATCTTACAAAAAAGAAGTTAGGCTTGCTTATTGGGAAGTTAGGTTGATGAATGCTCATAACCTAGTCATTTTATCGCAAAGAGAGGTTTTTTTTTGAGTTTACCAAAACTTAAAATTGCTTCCTTAATCCTTACAGGGAAGGTTCAATGGATTGAGGTGTCAAAATTTCCCACGGTTGTCTGAGATCCAATACAACTTTAAAATAGTTGAATAGGGACCCCTCCACCATAAAATGCGAATTGAGGTTAACTTGGGTTTATTGCGAAAAATTTTTGGAATTTCGCGCGATAAATATCAGCTTAACGCATTGGTAAGCAATCGAATTATTGATCGCACTTGGGAAACAGATTTTGCCACTCATATCATTTGCGATTTAGATAAAACCTATGTTGAGACTGAGTTTGAGTCATGGGTCAAAATGGCAAGGATTCCTTTTGAACGTCCTCATGAGAAAATAACCGTGCCGGGCGCTAGTGAGGTTCTGCAATGTTTGCGTTGGAGCCTTTCCGACAATGGCAGTGCCACTACTGGCACGTCCATTGCTCCTCGATCAGGGCTTCATTTTGTGAGCTCTTCGCCGCCACAACTTCGATCTGCTCTCGAAGGGAAATTAATGCTCGACAATCTGGATTGGACGAGTGATACCTTTAAGAATCAAACTTACAATCTTCGGATGGCTCGAATTGATTTATTGAGGCATCACATCGCCTATAAAACGAAGGCAATTTTAGATGTCATGGGCAAAGCTCCAGATGGTACAAGCTTTTGGATGATAGGAGATAATGCGGAATATGATCCATTTGTATACGAAAGCATTCGACTGTTTCTCAATGGGTCAATGAATATCAACGATCTCGGTGAATGGATGGCAGGAGCAAAGGTCGAGCGAAGGGTCGTCGCACAGGTATTGGCTGGGCATGAAATTCTTCCATCTCGTGGGCTAAAAGTTAAGGGAGTATTGATTCGCAAATTGGCTGGCTATCCGGTCGTTCAGATTGCTGGCCTGACTGATGGAATCTCTCTTTTTGATAACTGGTTTCAGATTGCGTGGATATGGTTGCATCAGGGATTGATTCACGCACAGGATTTAGTTTCTTTAGTCCGTGCGTTTCACAATCTGCACGGCGTTCCGCTTCAACATTTTAGGTTTTGCTTTGAATCGGTTTTAAAGAATGAGTCGTTTGATCATAATCTTCCTCTTTTTCAAGCTCTAAAAGATATCATTAAATGGTTTGATTCATTGGGCGTTACATCGAAGCAACTAGTTGGCTGGACCTTGAGTTTTCAAAATCCGAATCCGCAACCAGCCATAAATGATGGCTTTAGCGCAGCGGCAAAAAAATGGTATGAGTCTATAGAAAATTCACGATCATCGCGAAAGGATCGCTGATTATTTGGTTTTCAAAGAGAACCAAGTCCAAGGCCATTGCGTTTTAAACATCATCTCATGACAGATTGAATGAGATTCATGGTTAGACCTGCAGTAAAATTTGTTTGCGCCATCACTGCTGTTCCGGCTTGTTGGAGGATCTTTGCAGATGCAAGTCGACTGAGCTCAAAGGCATAGTCCGTGTCTGAAATGTGACTTTTTGCAGCAGCAACGTTCTCTGAAAAGACTTCGTTGAAATCGATAGCTCTTTCTAGGCGACTTTGAATCGATCCGACGACTGCTCTTTGATCGGCAATGTAATGTATCGCCTCGTCATATATGGTTGCGAAAAGTTGATCATCGTCGGGTGCCATTAGCTCAAAGACATCTTCCACTGAAATTCCCTCTTCGGAGGAACTGTCGGTTAAAAGGTCTTTAGCACTGCGAAGTCCAAGTCCGGCAGTTGTCGCTATGACCGACTTAAGGTCAGTAAACTGTATAAGATTGATATCTCCTTCGTCGTTATCCGCATTGTCACTCATAAAAGGGTCATCGACTCTTAAAAACATTTGCTCCGGTGCAGATGGGTCATTGCCATTCAACAATGGCAGGCCATTGAAGGTTGTGGATTCAGCAATTCTGTTAACTTCGTCATGGAGGGCCTCATATTCGACAAAGAGATACCGTCTTTCTCGATCATTTATCGTCGAGTTTGATGCCGCTACGTTTATTTCTTTCATGCGCATCACCATATCATTGATTTGTGATAGTGCGCTGTCTGCTGTTTGAACTAAAGAGACGCCGTCGTTGATGTTTCTTTTTGCTGCGCTGAGACTTCTGACCCGTTGTTCCAATCCCTCTGCAATAGCTCTGTCAGCAGGGCGTGGATCATTTCTAGTAAAGTTGGACCCACTTGCAAGTTTTTCAGTAGCATCAGCAACACTCTTCCCTGCCTCTTCCAAATGTCGCTGAAGAGTTTGATTCAAGGATTTGTCGCTTATGTTAACCATATTGCTTTTAGTTTCCGTTGTGCATTTTTTCTTCTGTGTAAGAACAATTTCAAAAAAATACTCGTTTCACATTCAAGATAGTGAATCTACAAATGGGTTCACCATCCCATGCTCTCTCAATGGGGCATCGGACCTGGATGGGATTTGTTTAGATGTTTTTTTATTTAGACCTATAAGTAACTGACACCGTTAAGATTCAGGATTTGATTTGGGCTTATTCTAATCAGTTGAGAGGGCGATTGTTAAAACAAGAAACCCCCGAAAAGTTTTTTTTTCGGGGGCCCATGAATGCATCGGAACGAAATTGAAGGAATGGCACGCTCCGTAAATGCTTTATTTCTGATCGCAAGTTCATTTTGCCATCTTTTTTGTTGTACAGATAGTTGCTGGGAAAGAAAAGTTTTGTATTTTTTTTAGGCGAATTTTTTCTCAATTTCATTATCAGTAATCTATTAAAAATGTATTCATTCTAATGAGATTTTAATATATTAATGAAGGTGTGAGAAACAATATGACGCCATCGATTTACATATATTTTGGTATATACAAGATTATTTGATTATAATTTATACACTTGAACAAGAAGGGCTTTGCAAAGCAAAAAGAAACATCGTTTAAGATCACTGAATCTTAAACGATGTTTTTTTGCGCTTTTTGAGCAAAATTTTGAAACTAGTAAACCGATTATCAGGAGGAGAATTTAATTGCTTAACACCACGTTTAGAATGTCATCCCAATTTTGTCCAAAGCGCCCCATATCTCTATGGGCGGCCTCTAAACTTCCAGAAGCTAGTCCTGAGGAGCGGTCTATATTCCTTCCTTGGTTTGAATTCGCTAACTCGGAAATTGCTGAGCTGTGTAGATTGCCGTGACGTTGCCAGAAATTGATCCACTGAGCACCGAAAGGCATTGAGTTAATGATGGATTGATTGGAAATATCTCCTCCGCCGGGAATCGTTCCCGGAGCCACGGTGCATCCGCCACCTTGAAATACTTGAACGATCGGTGGGCATTGTTTCGAGCTGATTGGATCAAGCGTAAATAACCCTCTTATATTGCGATTAGCTAGTTGCGGGAAGAAATTCATAGCAACCCATCCTCCATAGGAATGACCGACAATATATGTGGGAATATTTGAGTTTGGAAAATGTTGATTGACGACTGCAGGGAGGTCTGATGATTTGTATTTCTGCCTTCCATCTATTGTCGCATGTACAACTGCGAGTTGTTTAGAGGTCACGAAACTCATGTCGGCAATGTGTGCTGGTCCCGAATGAAGGCAAATCAACATAAAATTAATTTTAGTTTGAGGTCGAGCGTTTATGTGGTTTTCGTAAAAGACTCTGAACCCTTTCGTCGTCCGTCCATCCCACGGTGATTCAATACCTGTCCGCCCTAAGAAGCTAACGTTACCTTCGTTGTCTTTTGTGGCACATGAATTCCAACCACCAACCACTAACAAGAGAATCTCATCACCACTAAATCCTTCTGCGAACGCACCAGACCGATGATCTTGGAACAATGCGAGTTCTCCTCCTGGAGCTCTTTGAGCGTCTTCTAGATCGCTACTTACGTCCTCTACCGCCCTGCGTCTCAATCGTTCCACTGCCGCTGTACATTGGTCTCGAAAATCTCTTTCTTGCTCTCGAAATCCAGGTCCATGGGATTGGCGATTATGCCTAATGTTGGCAAAACGAGGACAGAGTCCTTTATGCTGCGCGACCTCTTGGGGGGTCAATCCACCATCACTAATGGTGTTGGCTAATTCGGCCTGCCACTGATCATAGAGCTGCGAGGCACATTCAGATTGTTGAATTTTATCTCTGATTCTTGCACATTCATTTAGATCCTGTGCGTAAGGCCTTGTGACTCTGGCTAATAGTTCAGAATTGTTCCCGTTTTTAGCATTGTCCGTCGTTTTGCACGACGCTACGGTCATTAAGGCTCCAGCCATGAAGGGCGCCAAATGGCCGTATTTGAAGACTTTTTTGTTCATGAATCACTCCCCATAAAGCGTTTAATCTAATGACTTGAGACCAGCAATCTGTCGGTTGGTATTGTTAGATATTGATACTAGGTAGATTTTTCCCAGGAATTGGTGCATAAGATGGGCATCCAAGCCAATTAATTTGTGTCTGTGTGCTCTGTAATGATGGCAACTTGAGTAGGGGCGGTGTCTATGGAAACTCGCAAATGGTTTCAATTGAATTTTCAAAGAGCCAAGAATTTAGGGCCCTTTTTGTTAGTGTTGATGGCTTTAGTGATGATGACTCATGGTTTGTTAATGGCCCAGGACGTAGATTCCGCTTTGGTTACCTCGGATGTTTCAATTCTCGCTGATGCCCCAAAAAGATGTGCCTTTTCACAGAATTCAAGAGCCTATATTACAGAAGAGAAGCCAGATCAGCTTTCTGGATCCGTGTTTCAGTCTGGGAATGATCAAGCACGTAGAGTGCCATTTAATATTGTTTACACTGGAGCTCTTGCATCGAAGATCGCCTATTATCCACGAGATCATGTAACGCAAATTTTAAATCGCGCCGGGTACGGAGTCGTCGAGCATCTAGAAGAGGACTCGATCCGTGGGTTTTTCGCGTTTAATGCCAAATTGAATTGCGCAATAGTATCATTTCGCGGTTCTAATGATGTCGAAGACTGGTATACCAATTCCCTCGTATCGATGAAAAGAGTGCCAGACGGCTATATTCACACCGGATTTTACAATGCCTTTTCGGCAATTGAATCAAGAATATTTTTTCACTTTCGCAATTATGTTAATTCTAAAACATCGATCATCTTAACTGGGCATAGTATGGGTGGGTCGATGTCGGGAGTATTGGCGTACAAGATTTTGAAGTTTAATAGTACAATCCCGACTCTTTCAGAGCGAAAAATAAATGTGGAATGGCTTCTCACTTATGGTCAACCAAAGTTTGGCGATTTCTATTTGATTGATTTTTTGAGCAAATCTTTTGGTCATAAATATTTGCGGTCTGTAAATGAATCGGATTTTGTATCAAAGGTGCCACTTACCGGGTATTCACATGGTGGCAATCTCGTTTGGTTTTCTAAAAGCCAGTTTCATTACGATACTTATTCATCACCGACATTAAAGTTGATTGTGGATGACGTAGCGTCTGCCGACCAGGGCTTGGATCAGAGCCATAACAGTCATTCAAGTGATACGGAATTTGAAAGTATAGAAATTGCGCCTTTGGCACCTATAGTTCATTCAACAAATCAGGGTCGATTTTTTGGTGGTTTGGGTATGAATTGGTTTTCAGATCACAAGATGATTCGATACATTAATACAGCCTACGCAGCAATGCTTGAACAAAAATGAAGCTTTCAAAAATAATGGTGTAGGTACATCATTTA
>JAPLFV010000114.1 GCA_026390495.1 Pseudomonadota bacterium
GAAACTTGGGGACCGATTCTAAGTGGTGATACACTTTTCACAAGACATCAATCATTCCACACCCTACCGGAGCATTCCTCAGTGATTGAACTCGAACAGATTAAAAAGCACTATCAGCTCAATGGCAAAGACGTCATGATTCTCAAAGGAATCAATGTCTTTATTAGTCAAGGAGAATTCGTGTCTATTATGGGCCCAAGTGGATCAGGAAAATCTACGCTCTCTGCAATTCTTGGATGCTTATCGACTGCCACCACTGGAACCTACAAACTAAATGGTCAAGACGTCACAAAGCTTTCTCAAAATGAACTTGCTCGTCTTCGCAATAAATCTATAGGATTTATCTTTCAAGATTTCAATCTGCTTTCTGGTCTTACTGCCTTAGAAAATGTGGGGCTTCCATTGGTATACGGTGGCATGAGTGCAAAAGCGAGACGTGATCGAGCCATGGAATGCCTTGCAGCGGTCGGTCTAGAAAATAAATGTCACAACAAGCCCTTTCAACTATCTGGCGGCCAAAAGCAGCGCGTAGCGATTGCCCGAGCACTAGTGAATCACCCGAAGTTTTTATTTGCAGATGAACCCACCGGAGCTTTAGACAAAAAAACAGGACATGAGATTCTCAGTATTATGCAGCGACTTAACATGGCAGGTCACACGGTTATTCAAGTGACGCACTCACCACAAGACTCCCAATACTCAAAACGAATTCTTCATCTCGTTGATGGCAACATTGTACGCGAAGAAACCGTAGAAAAACCAGTCATTGGTTCTCAGGTAGAAGATGACGGCACAAATAAGCAAGAGTCCATTATTCGCATGTGGCGGGTGGCGCAGTATGCTCCTGTCAATCCAAAACGTGACATCGAATCCATTCGTAAACTCATAGATACTTCAGATTCTCGAGACGCACAAATAGCCGCGGCTCGGACGATCATTCGCTGGGCAGGTCACAACGTAGAAACCAGTATTGAGGCGCTTTTCACCTCAGACGATTGGGTGGTTCGGGCTGAAATTGTCAAGAACCTAAATCTTCGCCCCAAGGTAGAGTCCATTCCCTATTATCTTCGCGCGTTGGATGACAAAAACGAATGGGTTCGACATATCGCAATGTCAGAACTTAAGGAAATCGAGCAAACCGATCTCAATGATATCCAACAAGCTCGTGTCATTGGTTGTTTAGATGATTCCGATGAACGCGTCCGCGCTAGCGCCATGTTTATCGTAGGTAAATGGGATCTGAAAAATAAAGACGATATTATTTCAAAGGGACTTCAAGACATTGATAATCGGGTACGGGCAAACGCCATCGAATGCATTACGGATTCAAATTTTCAAATTCGCATGATAGAAAAACTCATCGAAATTGGTCAAACCGATCGCAATAATCGAGTACGTGCGAACGCGACGGTAATTATTGCTAAACACAATCAAATGGAAGCACACAAGATTGCAACCGTCATGGTGCAATCAACTGATGTACTTATGAGGTCTTCTGGCGCTTGGCTCTTAGGTATTACGAATCAATCCGAAGGAAATGAACTCTTACTCGAACTTCTAAAGAACGAAAAGGAAGATGTAGTCCTCAATCAAGTGGTTCGATCTCTCGCTAAAATATCTCGAGAACGC
>JAPLFV010000101.1 GCA_026390495.1 Pseudomonadota bacterium
AGTGGCCCAAAAATCCATCCATAATTCCCCCTATCAATTGCAAACCAAAACGGATAAAAAGTCAAAAGAAGAAGTGGCGACAGTCTGACTGACTCTTTCTGGATAAAAAGCGATTTAATGGTGTAGAAGCCAAAAGCTAGTGCGAGCAGCGCTATTGCCTTAAATGCAGTATTAGAACTTGGCATCAGTCCAATGAATCCAGAAACTACATAAAAACCAGGTAAATACGACGATGGACGGTCTACGGGATACGGCGTTGTTTGACGCATTCGACAATATTCACTCTGAAAATCACCAAAATAATGTCCGCCCCAAATCTGATCTTTACAGTTAAGTGGGCCGATATCGTTTGGTCCAGACGATCCCTCGGCCGTTAAATATGGGAAATTGGACTCTGGGGCGCCAAAATAAGTATTTGTTGCGGTATGTACTACAAGTACCAGCGCGCTGAGCGCAAGAACTGCTACTAGATACTTATACATTCGCGGTATAGTCGGCGCGATGTCAATTGTTGCCGCTGCATCAAGCATGCTTTGCCTTTGCATTTTCATCTTTTTTTCGCATGATCCACTGAATAGTGAACCACATTGCAACGAACAGGGAAGCAATGCTCCTCCTGGCTATAAAATCTCCCATTAACATCGATTTTGAAGTTTTACCGATTTTCCCAATATCCACCCCCCCAGTAGTGCCTTCGACACCCAGTCCGATTGTGCTCGTCTCATCACACCGGCTATTCGTAATCTGAGCGAGTGGTATCACGTTAACTACGGTTGATGAAAATGGGGAACCAGTCATCGCTTCCAAAGCAACTTGATCGTCCGTTTTATCTAGACGTGTAATAAATAACGTGGCGTGTAATTGATCAATAATTGGTTTACCACTTTTGTCAAATTTGCGTCCAGTTACATCTGTGATGAACTCAGGGTCAGGCACAGTTATTTCATAGCCGGCACTTGCTTTCCCAAAATAAAGCACCAATTGACGCTGTTCATTAATGCTCACAAACATCCCATCTTCTTTGGAAGAAGTTGAGAATAACTGATAGTCGTTTTCATCTCTCGGTAATGACGCATGCAGAACAAGCACCAGCCCTGATTTCATTAGCCCATCGCTAAATGCATCGCACACGACTGCGACATCTATTACCTCGCTAACGTTTTTTGCACTATACGAAGTGAACATCTTATCTTTTATATTCAAGGGCTGATCTCTTGATGTAAGTGCCGTCATAATCGCGGCGGCGAGAAACAAATATTTCAGCTTGCGGAGGATGGATTTACGCCACCAACTAAAGCGCGACATAACCATTACTTAAGACTAGTCTCGCAAATGATCATCGTGCTTTTAAATTCGCCAGCTTAAATTTTTGAGAGCAATGTTCGAGTCTTGCAGACGGGCAATCCACACACATACGATTGGCTAGTGTGATGCCAATGGCGTCAAAAATCCGCGGATACATTCAGATGTCACCGCATCGGCATGTCATTCAACTCTTTTCGGTTCATTTAACGTTATTTTGCATTTGCCTTTTAGTCATCTATGTAAGAGGCACAATTTTGGACCAAGGTTCACCATTTGATTCATTTTTACCATCCATGGCCTTCGGAGATTTCCGCGGAACTTGGTTCAATTGGAACTCA
>JAPLFV010000071.1 GCA_026390495.1 Pseudomonadota bacterium
CATCGAAACCCTCACGTAAAAGTCCCCACGCATCCGGAGCTTCGGCGCTCAACATGCTCTTGCGCATCGAATACAATTCACTATTGCGAGCGTACAGCAAACTTGGATCAAGAATATCTACAAACCGAAGATCAGGGCGCGCATAGAAAAGATAGGGAGATAAATCCCAATTGCAATTCACAACACGAATCTTCTCAGTAGAATGTGGAATCTTTGCAAACGCCTCTAACGATTTGACACGTTCATTCTCAGGCTTCAAAAAATCGTCCCATATTACCTCAGACCAAGCTAACACCTTGTTTTTTGGAAACTGAACTATGAACAGTGCACATGCAATGGCCAGAATTTTCCAGGGAATCCGCCCCCCAAAATGAAAACTTCGGCTGAGCGCAATTGCTGCGAAGGGAACCATGAACTCAATCCCCCGAGGAGAATGAACTGAAATCAAAGAAAACATTGAAAAGGCAGCAAAACTCAATAGTGACTCAAAAAATTCAGCTTTTGACTGGTCACAGGATTCAAGATCACTTTTCTTCTCCATGCGATACGCAATGATCCGATATCCATAGAAAGCAACTCCTCCAAAAAGTAAAGCATAATACCCGCCATACTGCATAATAAGCTGTGTTCCATTCAACGGTAGCAGCTCATTGCCAAACTCGGAAATAGACAAACCTGTAGAAATCAAAGCTATCATTAGAACTTGATAGCCAATGACAAAATTACTCGGAAAATACGGGTTGAGAATCCCGCCAACAACAATTCCACCCAACGTGGCATATAAACAATTGAGTGCGGCGCGAGGTAATGTTCCGGATTTGGATTTCTCGACGAATACCGCAACTACGACACCCAATATGGATAGCATGACGGGAATGTAAAACGCATGATAAGCCAATGCGAATAGAAAACTGAGCAAAAATGTTAGATACCTCCTTCTGGAAAGAAGGGCTCCTAGTAATAATATGACAATCAAGGTGGCTAAGACGTGTGGTCTCACCGTGAACATGCGATTTGCAAAGCGACCAGACGACAAACATATGGAAAGTGTCAGGATAAGTGCAGTCCACTCACGATGGCTTTGATTTGGACGAATACAAACTAAAAAGACTGAAATAAGCACACCGATTCCAAGCAATAAACACGCCAATACAACGCCTTTTTCCTGGGCTAATCCATATGCAAAACCTGTGTATAAATGAAAAAGAAATTCCTTTTCAACAAAAAACGAATCCCAACCTAACCCAAAAATCTGCGGAAGTTCTTTTGGAGCAAAAGTCTCTGCTGTTATCTTTGACACGGCATAATGATAATAGCGATCCGGATCACTCCGAGCGACTTTTTCAAATTTAACAGCCAGAAATGAGCCAACTGCTAAAAGAGCCAGGAGACATATAATCAATTTTAGTATTCTCTTACTTTTCAATTAGTCACTTCCCGTTAAAATAGATATTTTCCACTAATGTTTTTTGCCCTTAGTTAAAATATATGAAATTCAAAGTAGAAAAACTTTGACCATAAACTTGATATGGGTAATTTCTAGCTGATCGCATAGTCTATTATCTGAATTCTTCATTCAATGGTCACTGGGCAAGAATTGCCCAGAAATACATGCGGAAAGCACTATTTTTTC
>JAPLFV010000394.1 GCA_026390495.1 Pseudomonadota bacterium
CAGGATTGACAGCAAAAAGATCAGGTCGAGTTAATTCTGTTTTAATTTTTGATTGGGACATTCGCCAGTCGTGGATCTTTTTGTGATCTCCAGTTAACAGGATGGGTGGAATCGATAAATGATTCCAGACTTCGGGCCTCGTATATTGAGGATACTCAAGTAGTCCATGCAATTTGCTTGAAAATGAATCTTCTGCAAAGCTTTGAAGATTGCCAAGCACGCCTGGTATCAGCCGCAAAATACTTTCTGCCACCATCAGACAAGGTAACTCGCCTCCAGCTAAAACGAAATCTCCAAAACTAATCTCATGAGTCACGTATGTATCTATAAATCTTTGATCAACTCCTGAGAAACGTCCGCAAATGAAGATAGTTGGTTTAAGGCTGGCGCTAAGTTGCTCTGCTCTTTCTTGGTGCCAATGATTGCCTGCCGGGCTTGTGTAAACAACATTACCTCGTTGACCCCACTTTTGAAACAGATGCTCGCACGCGTTTGCAAGACAGTCGGGTCGCATGACCATCCCGTCCCCACCACCATATGGTGAATCATCAATCGAGCCATGTTTATCAGCGGCGAAATCCCTGAGGTTCAAAAGTGTTAAATCGACGATATTTTTATTCACAGCAGTACTGAGTACGCCATGGCGAAAATAAGTTGAAATGATATCAGGGTAAATTGTGATAAATCCGACGTTCCAGATCATGAATTCTTTTCCTTAGAATTCCAAATTTCTTGAAATAGCTCTCGAGAGACCGTAAGATTTAGCTCTTTAGTATTAGTCTTAAAGCTCATATCAACATATTGAGTCGTGAATGGAATATCTAATGAGGCTGTATTTTCAGGATTGGTGACTTCGAGATTTATACCCCAAGGATAAATGGTTACGTCCGTAATACGCCCAACCATTATGGCGTCCTTATCGAAAACCTGTCGGTTATGTAAATCTGAAACTAAGAATTCGTTGGAATCGTCAACAGTTATAAAATTTGAATCGGTCCATATAATATGCCCCTTTAGTGTTTCAGCAACATTTCGGTCGTCGATAGCCCGACATTTCAAGACAATTTTTCCTGACTGAAACTGAGTTGATTCAACTGTATATTTCTGAGCAGATTCTGTTGTAGGGCCAATGATGACCCATGGGATAGATTTTGGTATTGCTTCATCGCGGTTGGAAACAAAAAAAGAGCCCCTGATTCCATGGGCTCTTCCTACGATACCTAACTTTAACCATTGAATTGGTCCCATTGTGAAACCTAGTAAGTTAGTTATTTTGAGGTCTTTTTTGCTGCCTTAGGGGCTGCGGGAGTTTTTGCTGCCTTAGGGGCTGCAACTTTCTTCACTGGATTAGCAGCCGAAGCAGGTGAGACCCTAGTCAATTTCATTCCCTTCTTGGTTAGCAAAACCTTCAAAGTATTGCTAATAGTTGCTCCTGTGCCATACCAATAATTCAGACGCTCTTCATTGATGCTGAAAGTTGAGGGCTCATGAGCTGGATCATAATAGCCTAGTTTTTCTAGGAATTTCTTTGTAGCTGATGCGCGACTGTTAGCGACAACGATGTGGTAAAAAGGACGGTGTTTGTTGCCGTGACGTTGCATACGAAGAGTAGTTGCCATTGATCCTCCAAAAGACCTTAATTATCATGAGTTTAACAAACTCGCTGCCTAGACTAATCCGACAATAAGCGACTAAGACGACAAAGAAGCGAGGCCGGGATGAGACTGATAGCACAAATTAAAGTAATATTACAAGGCCTTTTGAGAAATAATAGGAAACTATTTGGAAAACAGGGGCGCAAAATCGGAATGGAGAAAGTCACAACTGTGTCCACAGTTTTTACATTTTCGATCGATTTGAGATAGGTTCTGATTTACGACATAGTCATTTCGACTCGCAAGGACCTCTCCTTCGTACCCGCACTTTGAACATTCAATCGGAAGCAATGCACTTTCGACTGTTGCAATTTTGCCCTGTGCTCCCCTCAGCGTCCTAACTATCATTAACTGATCTACGATAGAGGTGCTGCATTCATGATATTCTATTGATTTGTCTTTCCAAAGGGTGATGATTCTCATCCATTCTCGAACGCCAATGCTATTTATTTTGGTCACGCCCTTAAAATTTAGTTTCAAAATCGATTGTCCAGAGGGTTCTAGGTCAGTCAAAGTACAGTTCTCATCTATGACTCCAGCAATGAAAAAAGTGTCTCCCTGCTTTTTTATTTGCATATATTGATGCCTTTCATTTGGGCAATTGCAAGGGCAATCTAGGTCAGCCAAATATTTTTATAAGAATACTAAGATATTTTGTAAAAATATTGTTTTAAAAAAACTTTAAATCTACGATACTTATATTAAAACAATCTGTGGAATATAGGCAAGTGTTCGGCTTGAAAATGAATTTGGCGAACATGGTAAATTGGATCAGATAACTGTTTGTACACTGATTTGAGGTCAATTCGAGTGAAGGTTAAATTCTGGGGTACGAGGGGGTCTTTACCCCAGCCAACGAATCAAGACGAGTTTCTGTCCGTCCTAGATGGATTGATTGCAAAATCAAAGTCCATGGGCATTCATGGACTCAGAACTTTCCAGATGGCCCTTAAGAATGGACAGATTGAGAGCCCAGTCGTCTTTGGTGGAAATACCACATGTACCGAGATTCAGTGTGGAGAGCGTTTTTTCTTTGTCGACATGGGGTCGGGATTGAGGGAAGCAGGCTCATTCTACATTCCAAAAGGTCATAAAGAATTTCATATATTTTTGACTCATATGCATTGGGACCATATTATGGGGCTGCCTTTTTTTGTTCCTGTGCATGTACCTGGCTGCAAAACATATATTTATCATGTGCACAAGAATGCGCCAGAACACGTTAAAATAAATTTTAACGGTATTAATTTCCCTTTAAATTATAGCCAGCTGGCAGGTGCAATTGAGTTTGTCCAGTTGAAGTTGCACCAGCCATTTTCTATAGCAGATGCGACAGTGACCCCTTTTGCGCTGGATCATCCAGGTGGGTCATTTGGTTTCAGGTTTGATCGAAATGGAAAATCTGTAGCGATTGGCGTTGACGGTGAATACAAGAGAATAAGTCGAAAAGACTTGGGGCCCGATCTGCAGTTTTATCAAAACTTAGATTTGTTGGTTTTTGATGCTCAATATGAAATTTCAGAACTTATTAGCCGATTTGATTGGGGTCATAGCAGCCCAACTATTGGAATAGATTTAGCAATTAGAGAGGGTATCAGGGCGATAGCTTTGACCCACCATGATCCCTGGTCATCACCGGTAAAACTTCGACGAATGCTGGGCGAAGCTGAAGCTCATTTAAAATCGCAAATTTCCACTTATAGTGCCGAATGGTCCGCACGTGGACAGCCTGATGGTCCAAAGATTTTTAATGCCTATGA
>JAPLFV010000364.1:0-1212 GCA_026390495.1 Pseudomonadota bacterium
AACGACCAATGCTTATAGCGTTTTTTACTATATTTCTTGATCTACTTGGTTTTGGCATTGTCATACCCGTCAATAGTTTCTATATCGAGAGCCTTGGCGCAGGACCTGTAGCAATTGCAATGCTGTCTGCATCCTATTCATTGATGCAATTTATCTTTAGTCCTTTTTGGGGAAGACTCTCTGACAAATGGGGTCGAAGACCTATAATGCTAACCAGTATCTGCTTTAGCGGCCTTGGCCATTTGCTGTTTGGTCTTTCTGGCACAATGACAGTTGTCGTCATGGCACGTTTATTGGCAGGATTTGGCACTGCTAATTTGGGTACTGCTCAAGCAATCATTTCAGATACGACGACTCATGAAAATAGAGCAAAAGGAATGGGCCTTATAGGAGCGGCGTTTGGTTTGGGTTTTTTGTTTGGCCCTGCCATCGGTGGCTTTGCAGGACAGTACAGCCCTCAAGCGCCGGCACTGGTCGCAGCAGGCTTAGCTGTTGTTAATTTTTTCCTAGCTTATTTTATGTTGCCAGAAACAAAGTCCTTTAAGGAGAATGAAACTTCTAATGGATCTCATCATAGAACTAAAATATTTTCGATTTCCGATTTTAGACAAGCAACGAAACTCATCAATGTTCCCTCACTACTAAAAATCTCATTAATCAATACGGCCGCATTTGCGATGTTTGAAGTCGTTGTTAGCTTGCTGATGGAAAGAAGCTACCTACCAATTGCCAGTCGCGGTACCCAAGGTCATATTGCAGAAGCTGCAAAATTGACGGCTTGGTTTTTAGTTTGCGTCGGAATCACTGCCGTCATCATACAAGGCGGGCTCATAGGTAGGCTCAATAAATTTTTTGGAGAAGTGAAACTCATTCGAACAGGTCTACTCATCATGGGCATCAGTGTTTTCTTGATGCCAATTGTCTCTGGCAACTACAGCTACGACATGATGTTACTTTTAGCGGTAACGCTAGCGTGTGGCTCAGGTATCCTTAATCCATCTCAATCATCACTCTTATCTAAATCTGTCCCAGTCGACCAACAAGGGTCAATTTTTGGGCTTAACCAGTCTATGTCAGCATTGGGCCGAGTTATTGGCCCAGCAGTGTCCGGATATCTTTTTGAAATCAATTTAGGACTACCTTTCTATGCTTCTGGATTCCTCTCAATTATCGCTCTATTGATAAGCTTAACCCTCATTGATTCAAGAACGC
>JAPLFV010000364.1:1219-5554 GCA_026390495.1 Pseudomonadota bacterium
CAAGAACGCAAAATTCATGATTGTGAAAATAGAAAATATTGGTGTTTAAAAGTTTTTTTGAATAGGCTTTTACTGTTTTGGAAACACAATTTCAAAACATGTATGTCCTTCCTCAAGTTTGACTTCTAAAGTTGCTCCGTGCTCATCAAGAATCCCTTTAGAGATCGAGAGACCTAGGCCCGTCCCCTCACCAACTCCTTTTGTCGTAAAGAAGGGTTGAAACAACTTTGACTTCAAGTCATCAGAAATACCTCTCCCTGAGTCTATGACTTGAATAGCGACTCTATCGGAAGGATCTCTAAATGCTTTCACGTGAACCCATTTCGACTCCATTGCATTAACGGCATCAATTCCGTTGCTCAACAAATTAATGATGACCTGCTCAATTTCCAATGAATTGCAGTAAATCATTAAATCCTTAACGCAATCTACTTCCACAGCCACGACTTTATTCTTTGCCTTTGAGCCAACCATGACTAAAGCATCCTCAATGATCTCGCACAATGAAGTCATCTCCTTGGCGTGTGCCTCTGATGATCTAGAAAATTTTCGCAATCCATTTACAATTTTTGCGATTCTAAGGCAGGCTTTAGAGATCGCATTAATCTTCTTCTCCAACTGTATTGGATCATGAACTGATTTAGGAAGAAGGAGCGTCATTCCAGATATAATGGTCAAAGGATTGTTTATCTCATGGGCAATTCCTGCTGACATTTCCCCAAGAGATGCAAGCTTTGCGCTTTGAATACTTTTGGCTCTTTCTTGGTGAGCTAGTTCCTCAGCAGACACTAAGTCAGAAATATCCTGACAGGTTCCGTTAAGAGACGTGATTTTCTGATCTTTATTGCGGATAGCTTGTCCGTATGCTTCGATCCAAACAAGCGTACCATCTTTGGATACGGTTCGAAATCGCATCTTGTATGAAGTCCCTTCTTGAATTGCCAGTTCTACGTTCCTTTTCCATAAATCCCGATCATCCTCATGAATAGTCATAAAATGACGTTCATAGGTCGGCGGCCCATCTTCAAATCTCTCCGGAAAAATATCAAACATTTGCTTTGACCACACAATCTCGCGACTCTCAATGGAGAACGACCAACTTCCAATTTTTGCGACGCGCTGAGCCTCTTCCAAAAGATTTTCTGACTTTCGAGCCCGTGATGTGTCGAATTTTATGGCAAGATACCTGTCTATTGAACCATGAAAATTTAAAAGCGGTGCAATGATCGCTTGCATATAAATTTCTTCACCTGGTTTGGAGCGATTCACGATCTCCCCAGACCAAATAGACTTGTCCGTGATCTGATTGATAATTTCTAAAAATGTTGGCTGCATGTTATCGGGAGAAAGTAATGTCGACTGGCATTTCCCCACCAATTCAGATTCAGTAAATCCTGTCAGTTTACATAGATTTTCATTTACAGAAATAATTTTTCCCGATTTATCACTGACAGATACCAAAAGACCACTATTAATCGCCTGCATGACTTGGCGAAGTTCAGACTGCTGAGCTCGCTGCTCAGTGATGTCTCGTGCGGCGGCATAAATCAAGCCGCGATTGACGTCTGGCGATGCAGACCAACTCATAATTCGATACCGGCCATCTTTGCAACGATAGCGATTTTCAAAATTTGTGACCTTCTCGCCACGTGACAGCCCCGACATTGCATCTAACGTAGACGCAATATCTTCTGGGTGTATGAGTTCAAGGAAGACTCGACCAACAATCTCTCCTTCTGAGTAGCCAAGGATTGACGTAAATGCTCCATTTACTTTTTTTAAAGTTGCATCAAATCCGGCAATGATTAAAAGGTCAGGCGACAGATCAAAGTATTGTTCTAGTTCCTTGGATGTTTCAAGATACAAAGATCTCGATTTTTCCTCTGCTTCTCTAAACTCGGTTATATCGAGATGTGTTCCGGTAAATCTGGTTGGCTTCCCGATTTCATCAAACTCTGAGAAGCGACCGCGAGCTAAAATCCAAACATAGTACCCTTTTGCATGTCTTAACCTATGAACATTTTCATACAAATCAGATTTGCCATTCAGATAGTCCTGAATCAAACCATGTGATCGAACAAGATCATCTGGATGGACTCGGTCTTCCCATGTTTTAAAATTGTGAATTCCGCCTTCAAATGAAAGTCCGAGCATCGAAAACCAACGCCTATCAAAGAACACTCGATTGTCGCTGAACCACCAATCCCAAGATCCTAGGCCAGCGCCGTCTAAGACGTGCTCCATTCGTTCTGCTTGGGCATTCAATTTAAGAGCCAGCTTTTCAGATTCCAAATCAGTGAACTTGCTTTTCATAAATATCCAATTAATATTGCTTCGATGCGCGGAACTTCGATTCAAAATTCCAAATCGCCTTGAATCTATCGGCAGACATTAGAACCTAGTGAAATCAGGGCTTTAAATTCAAAGCAAAAAAAATAAGATTGGCCTGCATTTTCAGCCATTTGGAATCTGTATAACGGAATCGCTTCTTAGTCAGTAGTTACGGGACATGATTCGCCCGCTACCCCGAAGCATTAGCAAAAGTCAAAAGTGCCTCATTGAACCAATTGAAGGTGCTTCAACGACTGGGAATTAAAAACACGCTTGTTCCGAAAAAATTACGCCTTTTGACCAATATAAGGCATGGCAACTTCAGGTATCTCTAAATATCGAAAGGTACCTTGTGTGCGATACTCGGGGTTCATCACAACGTTATTGAAGACCCGTTGAAAATCTGCCTTGGTAATTTGAAATACTCCAACATTCTCAATAGTGATTGCAAAAATATCGTTTGGTTTGAGCATATCGATTCGGTGGCGGTAAAAGACTAAATCAGTTGCTTCCCAATGAGCACTTGGCCTTCGCCCTGACGTCGACGCCTTTCGATCAACGATGCCTTCTTTACGTGCTACAGAGGTTTTGGTTCGTGTAGAACTAGCTTTCGAGGACGTCGGTTTTTGACTAGCTCTTGCAGAGCGCTCTAACCTCTTCTTTTCCTCGTAAATATATTTCTCAGATTCCCACTTTTCCAACTTGTTCAGCTGAGCCTCGCTAAACGAAGTCTTATAACCACTTGAAGCGACGACTAAAGGCTCATCCATCTTAAAAATAAGGCAGACAACATCTAAAACATCTCCCGTCGGATTTATGACTTTGACCTTATTATCACCAGCATTCCAATCCAAAACGATGAATAACTTCTCTGTACGCTCATTCTTTACCGCGTCAACCTTTTCTGGAAGTGCCATGTGCGAATAACCTCGGAACGATGTTAAATATGATTGTGAATCAGCATGATAGTTCTTTTTGGGGTCCCTGAACAGTAGAGATTTCGGAAACTTGCGGAAGTTTAACTTAGATGAAACAACAAATGGGACATTTTCTGCCCCAAATGGCCCCTCATCGCTAAAACCCACATTTCTCCAAGTTGCTTAAGCTTTCAATTTGCATCAATAAGTCGCTGGTAGAAAACCTTAATTTTCGATGCCGAGTACTGAAACACAATAATCGCAATTGCATTTGAGCCCAAGGTTTCATAGTTTAAGGAAGTCCGCTTTCACAAAGGAATAGCACCGAGGATTAAAACGTGCAAAAGCCGAATGCCTCCGCAAAAAAAATTGCTTTTTTTATCTTTCTTTTTACTTTGATGATCCTTTTAATCGTTCCATTTTTTCTTGATTACTCAAAATTTAAGCCGCAGTTTCAGACGATGATTGCGAAGTCATTCAATGCAAATCTGGATTTTGATTCTGCACGGCTGCAGTTGCTACCGAAGTTTGGTGTTTCAATTCGAAATTTGAAGATAGAAAACACCGACCCGGTATTTGATAGAGTTACATTTTTGAAAGTTGAAAAAGTATTGATTACAACCAACCTATTGTCCCTCTTGCAGGGTCAAATTCGAGGAAGTGCGATCATTGAAACTCCACAGATCCACGTATTAAAGAAAGGATCCTTGACAAATTTAGCTGCACTTCCGAAAGCAACTGCCACGAACTCTGACAATCATGCAAAATCGGCATCCTCAAACCCAGACATTAAGCCTGACTCTTCATTGCCTACTCCAAATTCTAGTCAGCCTGCAACGGATCGAGCAATAAGTCACACAAAGGAAACCATTGAGCTAGAATCCATCGAAATCAGAGGCGCTATGATTTCCTATCGTGACGAAAATCAAACACAAGAGGAAAACTCTAAAAATACTGAACACTCGAACTCGACTTTCGATGCTAAAAATCTCAATGTTTTCATCAGCAATCTAGGTTTCAATCGCCCCATTGAGATAAAAGCGAACGCCTTAATGGATTACATAAATGGAGATATCCAAATAAACGG
>JAPLFV010000364.1:5576-7111 GCA_026390495.1 Pseudomonadota bacterium
TGACAGCGTAACCTTCAATGTGAAAGACGCAATTGTTAAAAAGCCTGGAGTCGTTGCCAGTGCTGCTATAAAGGGCCAACTCGTTCCAGACGATCTCGTGATTGAGAGTTTCATGTTTGTTCTCCAGAATTTGCGACTAGAAGGCAATGCTCATGTGGTCGATTTTAAGAATCCCCGAGTCAGTTCAAAATTTGAATTAATCAGTAACAATATTGCTTCTCTTGGACAAGTTTTCCCCAAGCACGCCGACATGCTATCAAATGGTCAATTTAGTCTAAATGCCCAGGTGGAAGGTCACGTCAATCAACTAGATTCATTTGCTAGTCAATTGGAGGTAGAAGCCAAATTAGTTGGTGCAAATTTTGGGATCCGACTCGTCACGACGAGCATCCAACCTTTGCGAGGTAGCCTAAATATGACCGGCGAGGAAGTAGATATCGACCGCATTGTAAATCCATTCATAGACTCTAAATATCTGCAGCCTTCAACTGCCTCCCTAAATTCGCAAACCAACAATGTTTCCAGTCAGAGTTTGAATCCTGCGTCACCACAGTCAAATTTGAATGCAAACGAAGCCGTGTCACCTCCACCGCACCAAGATTCTAAATCCGAATCATCCAATATTGAAAAATCGCATTCAGATAGTGCCGCAAAAATAGATCAACCAGATTTTACTTTGACGTCTTCCCAGCGACGACTGTTGGCCGATAGCAAATTTGATGTTAGCACTAATGTCGCCAAATTGATCTTTAAAGGCGCCATTTTTGAAAATCTTAAATTTTACCTCAAACAAAATGACTTCAAAACTTCCATTCAACACCTAGATAGTTTAGGGTTTGGTGGGGCAATCATGTCGAAATCCTCAATTGATTTTATGCCCACACCTTTAAAATTCTCATCTAACCTTAGCTTAAAGGGCATTCATCCTGAATTGCTTACGGCATTTTTTGCTGCCGAGCAAAAGGATTTGATTACAGGAATTGTCAATTTCAATCTTGACATTGAGGGCCGAGGAACTTCCAAGTCATCTCTAAAGAAGACCCTTGGTGGTAAGGGTGCTTTCAAATTTACAGAGGGCTCTCTAAGAATTCCTGGCATTAAATCGCAAATGACAGACCAGCTAGACTCCGCCATTGCAAAACTAACAATAGATAAAGACTCCAGCAGCGTTGTCAGTATTGCAAAGAAATTGCTTGATAGCCCGCTTGTAAAAATGACAGGCAAGAAACCGCCAGATTTAGACCGCATCGTAGATTCCGTTCAATCTGCTGCAAAGGTCCGCATCTCAAATACTGTTGGAGAGTCAAGAAGTCTTGATGGGCTGAATGGCAATTTAGAGATTAAAGATGGAAAGGTATTTTTTCCTATGAGTCAAAATGATCCATTGGGTGAATTCAATACCAAGACATATTTAGACTTTGACTTGAATCTTGGCGGGACCGGGACTTTTTTAGCGTCCAACAAAGCAAAGACTGATATGTTAGAGCAAAGTCAATATGCAAAATTACTGTTTGACGAACATGAGTCCTTTTTAT
>JAPLFV010000405.1 GCA_026390495.1 Pseudomonadota bacterium
AAATTTAATGATTTTATAACTTCTAAAGACTGACTATCATGATGTCTATAGAGATTCAATGTAAAATTGAACAACATGGGACTGCTATAAATCTCATTGATTCAAAGAATTTTGAGGGGGGGGTTAAAACGGTTCGGATTGGAAATTAGCCCATCCCTCTCAAGGAAAGGCCCAACCATATAAATGGACTATGTCTACTTCGAAAGGTTCGAACTATTCAATTGAAGCCTATAGAGACTCTGCAGCTTTTCTAATCGCCGCAGTTGAACCCTCACCCTCTTTAAAGCCCCTCTGAATTTTTACGACTTTGCCACTCTTATCTATGACGAGAGTCATAGGGAAACTATCAACGCCCAATCTATCAGCAGCAGTAAAAGAGGCATCATGCGCCAATTTGGCAGACAAGGCTGAATCCTTACCAAACGCTTCCTCCAAATACTGTTTTGCTTTTTCTGGCTCTTTATCCAGGCTTACGTAACCGACAACGGCATCCGCTCTGTCATGTAAAGATTTAAACTCCTGATTCATTTCCTTAAGTTCAACCTTGCACGCCTCACACCAAGTTGCCCAAAAGTTAATGACGGCTACTTTCCCTTTCCAATCTAAATTTGATTTCAGGTCCTTTGCCTTAATTTCCAGCTGAGGTAGGAGGTCCCCTTCAGAAATGGCAAAAATTTGGGGAGATTGAATCAAGAAACTCATTAGCAGAACTGATAATTTGATTTTCATACATTTATCCTTTCTTTCGCAAAAATTTTCTCAAGGAATTGATTCTAACTTTTTAATGAGGTGAAGTGGCTCGTTAGGATCTGTTCCAGAGTTCCAAACACCGCGAACTTTTCCCTCACGGTCATAGACTAAGACGGCATTGATATTACTTTTATACTTTGCGCTATACCAACCTTCAAACCAACGTCGAGCACGTCCTTCGTCGTCTGCTGGCGCAGCGTCGACAGACAAAGAAATTCTCCACCCCAAATTAATCGATCCCGGTTCATCATTTTCCAAAGTCGAAATGAAATTTCTGACGGAATTTTGATCGCCACCATCTCCGTAATCTTTGTTTATAGACGTCACTTGACACAATTTCGAATTTTGATCACAAAAATCCATCAAGGCATCTTTTTTATGCCATTCTGAAATTTCACTTAAGCAACCTGCGCAGTAAGCGTCCCAAAAAATGACAACACTATATTTTGAAGCTGATCGCCAACTGCTGAACGTGGTGCTCCCATTTTTATTAGGCATAACAAAAGCTGGCCCAATCGCTCGACCCCGAAAGAAATCACTTTCCCATCGCGAATCAAGAACGGATTTACTAAGAGGACCAGAATGACTGAAGACCAACATTCCAGAATCATCAAATGCAAGCACGATCGGACCAATGTTTGACTTAAAAGACGATTGCCCTTCGGCGTTGACTGCAACTTTGTCCCAAGTAAAATGATCTTCAAATGTACTAAAAACCTCTGCGCCGCCTTTCATAACTCCGCGGTCGCATGTCGAGGCTTCTACATTATTTGCCATGGTCAGAAGAGCACAGTTTTTCATGGTGCATGTTGGTAGAAATGACTGGATCACCTTTTGATTTTCAGCGCAAATCGAACCTTCAGCACAATTGGCTTGATCTACCAAAATGAATTTGAGCGTTGTTGCAGGGTTTCTTCCAAAGTACTCATGTGCATTCTTAACCGCACTTTCTTCAGAACGACATGCGGTCACCGGCGCGCCCTGCAAACGATCTGGTTTTTCTTCTGCCAAATACGAAAGTTGAATCGGCGGCTTTGGGGGAGTCGGGGGAACTGGAGGTAGCTCTACAACCTCCTGACCTAAGGTCAATGCAACTTTTTGCACTAAATCCTTTGCAGAAACACGTTCTTCAGCAGTGACTCTCCAAACAATTCCACGCTTATTGATCATTACAGACAATGGCACTTTTCTATCGAGTCCGGCTGGTTGAAAATATTTGGTCATCAACTGACCGCTAGGATCACTCCAAGCGATGTGAGTCAATTTTGAATTTTGAACAAAGCTAACCACGCTTTTTCTTTTCTCAGCAACATCTACATTGACACCAACGACTTCAAAATTATTTCCAGAGTTTCCTTCGACGAGACCATAGTTTCCCACCAAATTCGCCTCCAAATAGGCAGCTTTTTCTCGACATGCATCACAGTTCTCACTACCAAATGTCAGCAATAAATGGGATAGATTGTTCTGGTCCATATATTGCTTCAAATTAATTTTGTCATCCGATTGAATTAAAGCAAACTCAATAGCTCCAGAATCCAAAGGCAACTCTTCTCCAATTGGGCGATTGTTGGTCACTTCTTTGGGTAATTTTGCGGCACATTTAAAAAACAATAATAATGAGGTTGCTAAAACAATCATTCTGAACGACATGTCATTTACCTCCGCAGGTCGGGCACGACGTGGAACCAGAACTGACCCCTGCAGCCGCAAGCCGTTCTTTAGGTCGCGTTTTAGTCGTGTAGTTACCTTCCAATTTTGAAACTGTTTGATCGTCCATCAAAGGGTGTAACAAATATTCTTTTTCATAGGGCTTAATAGACTGACAAGAGGTGCAAAATGGAAGCCAAAGGATCGTCAAACCCGCAATTACATTTTTCAGGAAAGAATGACGTTTCATTTTAGACACTCCTTATGATTACCTTGTCTCAAAAACCTAAAACTTGGTCGAAAGTCCTGCCTCACCAGTCGTTGAACCTATTCCCGAATTTGCAATTGACCGCGTCGCAGAGAAATGGGCGACCGTTGGCCTAGGGAGAAATTCATTCTTTTTAATATCCTGAGTCACACCCCATGAATAATTATCTGCACCGTAAATCAAATGGTCACCATAAGCTCTAGACTGTTCATCTTCGCGAACATATCGATAGCCAACTCGCGTATTTGTTCCTGCAACTATCTCTTTTAGAATCGCTATTTCTGCTTGAACCCCCGCAAGACTTCCCAATGTCGTATCTGTCGAAACGGCACCTGTGTTGATGAGACGTGCAGCCATTGCATGAATTGCACCCTTTACAGATGGGATGAATTGTCTAACGTTGACGGCATATGCATCAAGTCTGGGTCGGTCTGATGAAATGACTCTGGTATAACTCCCACCCCAAACAGTTGTGGTTGTAGCTAAATGCTTGAAAGAAAGTGACGCACCGCGGCTGGAAACCTTGGGTCCCAATTCAATCAATTGAAAATCTGTGTCTAAAATAGAGTCTGAAGGACGAGACGTTATCGTCTGTGAAACATCAATGTTT
Organism: Pseudomonadota bacterium; assembly: GCA_026390495.1. Classification (GTDB taxonomy): domain Bacteria; phylum Bdellovibrionota_B; class Oligoflexia; order Oligoflexales; family RGVZ01; genus CAMDKS01. The sequence goes on from JAPLFV010000405.1 coordinate 3,279, forward strand.
GTTTGGAAGGAATCCTGAAACCACCAACGACCCAATCCCAGGTTCCAACTCTTAGAGTCCGAAATGGAGTCAGTAGAATAGGTACCTCCAGCCCTCAAATCATTTATTTTACTAATAGTATGTGACGTCCCAATGGAAACTGACTGCTGCTCTTTAAGTCCGCTTGGAAAAAATTCAAGCATATAATCGTTTTTGCTAATGTCTTTATACCGAATGGACTCCAAAGATGCGTCAATAGTATAAGACGCGCTCGTAACTCCAGAATCACCATAGGCCCCTGCTTCAATTGCGCCGGTTAATCCCCCAGCGACTCTTGATTCACCATCAGATCCTTGATAGCTGCCCAGTCGTTGCCCCATCTCATGCCCCATTCCGACATTCGACCCGACCACGAAGGCACCTGTCACTATAATTCTTCTCATAGTGCGTCTCTCCAAAATAAATTCGGACATTTTTTAAATTATACCACTGCCTGAGGAACAATCAGAAGGAGCGGCAGTTTTTATTTAGTGAAATGATCAATAATTGCCCTGTTCCCTGCGATAGATCCAAATTTATATGTAGGGCGAGAGGACCTTTCCACTAAATCTCCTTGTTTGTGCAACTTGATACCAAAACACCGTAGACCGCCTGACAGTAAGTACTTTGCCTCAAAAAATGGATTCTTCAAAAGAACTGCATTGGCCGCTTTTGTAAATGTTAAGCTATAAACAATGAGAAACTGTTAATAAAAACTATTGACGATGGCCCAAATTCTCCCGTACCGTGGTAACAGAGCAATTTTTATAAATTTACTAAGGTTTTTTTTATTTCTCTTATTTGCACTTCAAATTTTTTGGAGTGAACATTTGAGAATCAGATAACCTGTGCAGCGGAGGTCAAGGATGATCACTACTGTCAATGCGCCCTGCCTACTGGTCGCCATGCCAAGTATGATTGACAACAATTTTTCTCAAGCTGTTTTGCTGCTAGCAGAACACAATGAGGAAGGGGCCATTGGTTTTGTCCTCAACAGGCCAAGTTCTGTGAGTTTAAAAGCAATGATTTCTTCAGTCGATCGAGAGATACCTGAAGCCATACCTGCTTGGTACGGGGGGCCAGTCGATACAACAACTGCGATTATTCTACACAACCAGCCGACTACATCGAGCGATTCTGAAATTGCACCAGGAATTAATTTGAGCACTGCCGGCAAAATTCTTGATGCTATGATTGAGCACGGTGACGCTCAATTAACTGCTACTCAAACGAACTACATCCAAAGCGACGACCACAGACCAAACAAGTTACATGACGAGAAGACTAGCACGATTCACCCCTATCGATTTCTTGTTGGATATGCAGGTTGGGGCCAAGGTCAATTGGATGAAGAGATAAAATCTGGAGCGTGGCTCGTCTGCCCTCTAGATCGCAAACTTGTCTTCGATACATCTTGGTCTGATTTGTGGCAGATATGCATGGATCGAATTGGCATCACAAAACAGTTAGCAGCAAAGCCAATATCTTTGCAAAACCAGCCTTATTTAAATTAGAATATCTGCATAACTTAATTTTTTACGTCTTAGGCAGCAGGCTTTCTTTTGTCTATAGCTCTTTGAGCTGCTTGACGAATCGTATCTTCCATCTGACCATAATCATAAGGCTTGCTGATCAAGGATGTAACTCCGCATGCTGTAGCCTTAGCCTTTGTTTCTGCGTCCAAAAATCCACTAACAATAATCACTTCTATATGTGGAGCATGTTTATTTAAAATACAGGCAAAATCAAGTCCACTCATTCCGGGCATATTGATATCTGTGACGACAAAACCAACTTTATTCTTTTTGATGGCTTCCAATGCCGACTTTCCATCCTCAGCCTCAATCATTTCAAGGCCTAAGGATTCCACTGTCATGCCGACAAGCATGCGAAGGGTCTCTTCGTCATCGACAACAAGAACCTTCATTGGGGATTTTGCATTTTCAGTCATGTTTTAACCTCTCCAGACTTAAAAAAATAAACACTAAAAAACTAACTTGCCACCTTCGAGTTAGCGCCCTCGAGAATCTGTCCAGATTCACCAATTTTAACAATTGCTGCACTTGCATCTGCGACCATTTCTTTATTTTCAGCCATGAATTGTTCGGCAAGTTTCTCGCCGCCCCCATTGGCATCTTTTTCATATTTTTGCAAAAAGTTTTGCAATTTATCTAAAACTGATGCTGACTTTGTGAAGTCGGGCGTTGCATTTTGCGCAGAAACTTTTAGCCATTTACTGGCCTCAGATAGCTTTTTGTCACGAAGATAAGCCATACCCATATTAAATTGCAATCGAGCTATCGTCCCAGGATCATATACAAAGCACATGGCAGCTTGATACTGAGATATAGCTTTGGCAATCTGAGCGTTTTTGACATACGTGACAGCAACTGCATTTAGAGAAGATGCCAATGTATTGCTAACGGATTTTCCATTGACTGGGGGCAGACCTGAATCTTTTAAATTGTTTGTCAAAACCATTCCTGCATTTGCTTTTGCATTTTCTTTATCAATTTTTAATGTTGCTTCGAAGTATTTTCTAGCTCGCTCTGGATCTTGAACTGTCAACCCTATCTCCCCCATCAAGCACAGGCGCTCAATGCTATCTGGCGACATTGCATTCGCTTTTGAAAGCATTACAATTGCCAAATCAGATCGACCAGTCCGATGGTAAATCTTACTGAGCTCAGTAATCACCGTCACATTATTACCATCAATTCTTTGGGCAATGCGCAATACTTTCTCTGCGTTATCGAGATCACCTTTATTTAATAAATGTTCCCCTGCACACAGTACAAATATAAATGGATTGGCAATGTTTTTAAGTAGTCCTTCAATCAACTGGACTATCTTTTTAGAATCACCTTTCATTTTGTCAATCAGATTACCAATCATGCTTGTAATCTTATCGTGCGTTGCCGCCTCAGTCAGCGTATCTTTTAAAACAGATTCAAAATCATTTTTCTTAATTGGTTTTTCA
>JAPLFV010000042.1 GCA_026390495.1 Pseudomonadota bacterium
AAAGGCTTTTGAAATGATCAAATCACGATGGGGAATTTTTGTTGTTTTCGGATTGACAGCCTGTTTACTCGATCAGCAAGTATTTGCCTGTACGACATATAGCTACCGAGATGTTCAGGGGCACATCTATGTTGCGAAGTCTTATGATTGGGACAAGGAAAAGGCAAACATCCACACGAACAAGAGAGGGGTATTGAAGTCCGCGCTTAAAGTGATGCCTAGCGATAGTCCCATTTCTTGGACGTCTAGATTTTCGAGTCTAAGTTTCAATCAGTACGGACGAGAGTTACCTAATTCAGGAATCAACGAGGCGGGTGTCGTCGTTGAAGTTATGGTTTTAGATGATTCGGAGTACGAGAGGCCCAGTGCGAAGAGATCGATCAATGAAAGCCAATGGGTTCAATATATGTTGGATATGGCTGGCAGCGTGCAAGAGGCAAAGGAGCTGTCATCTAAACTTAGGCTGTCTAAGATCTTGATTCCTGTGCATTACTTGATTTGTGATCGCACCGGATCATGCGCGGCATTTGAAATGATATCAGGCCGGTTAGAGATTTCGGATTTGGGTATTGCAGGTAACAAGGTTCTCACAAATTCTACCTTCAAAAATAGTATGGATTACCTATCAGAGTTTGTTGGCTTTGGTGGCGATTCCCCCATTCCTACAGGGATGAATTCATTGGATCGATTTGTGCGCACTTCAAATCATTTATTGAAAGCAAACGGTTTGCAGACCCGTGAATCAGTAGGTTTTGGGTTTGAAGGATTGGAAGGAGTTGAGAATGATGAGACGATGTGGCAGATCGTTTATGATATTGATGCGAAGCGGGTTTATTTTCGGTCTAGATCAGCGGAGAATGTTAAATATGTAGACTTTGCTGCTTTCTCTCCCCAATGTGTCGCACCAGTCAAGACTCACGAAGTCGTTTATCCTCAATTGGGTGATGTGACCCCCAGGTTTATTGATTATTCCCCTGCGAAAAACGAGAGTCTTGTTAGAGAAAGTTTAGGTCAATCTGTACCATCTTCGGTTTTGCGCATGGCCATAGAGCTTCCACAAAAAACAAATTGTGTCGATCCCAAATCGCTTGGAAATCAGAAGCAAAGGGCGCATTAATTAATGTCTAAAATTTTGATTTGTGATGATGATGTTGAGATAGGAAAAATTCTTGCTGAATGGCTTGAAACATTAGGTCAGAATGTAAAAGTTATAAGCCAGCCGCAGATGGTGCTGCCTTTATTATTGAGGGAGCGCTTCGACATTCTACTTTTGGACTACAGGATGCCAGGTCTTAGTGGCAAGGATTTGTTGACTGAGGTTCGTAAAGTTTTTGGTCCTGCGGAATTGGTAGTTGGTTTTTTAACGGCATATGGTGAAAAAGAATTAGTTGTAGAATTGGCGAAACTTGGTATCGCGGCATTTTTTGTTAAGCCTCTGAATTTTGATGTTATTTCTAAAAAAATACCTTTTATGGCGCCTAGGCGATTAAAGGTTGCTGATATTAGAAACATGATGGAACATTGTCACTTGTCTGACAAAACGATAGCAAATTTTCCTGGTCTAAGTGGTAGCATTGCGAACAAGACACATTCTTGGTTCCGCGCTCGCGCCTTTGGAGATACGGAAATTGTTTTGGGTACAAATGGATTGACTTCTTTGGCGACTCATCAGCAACTAACAGATCAAATGATTATGGAAATGGTTGCTGCATATATACAAGTGAATGGAATGTGGCTCAAATGTTGGCCAACCTATTGGGATTCTAATTCGATTTAAAGTAGCGACTGGGATACCACCGAGCGCGAAAGCCTGTCATCCATTCACTTTGAGAGCCTCCCTTTGAGTGACGATAAAATATGTCCTTTTCATTAAGGGGATTTGTGTCTGTTTTAGACCATCCAATGATCGTAACATGGGGCTTTGCTCCAGGGTGACTGTGTAGATGAGTTAAGGAATACGGCAAAAGGCTGACAGCTTTGCCTGCACGCAACCAATCATCTAGATCATTAGTGGGGCACGACATCCAGGCACTCCCTGAATCTGTTGTTAAATCTGCGAAGCCAGAAAATAAATCAGAAGGGCCTAGTGCAAGAGTATGCCGTGCAATATGTCTCAAAGGATCAGATGACTCAGTTGAATTTTGAAAATAGGGTGGATTGCACACAACCAAATCAAATTGCCCATGAGATTTTTGACTCATCTCCTGAACCTTCTTTTGTTGTGGATTAATATTTTTAAAAATTTTCTGAGAAGCAAAGTTAATGGCTGCAACTTCAAAAATTTCTTGGATTGGTTCTATTGCTTCAATCGTAGACTCCGGAAATCTAATGCCGAGCATCATAGCGACAACTCCGGAACCAGTTCCGATATCTAGAATTCGAGATGGATTACAAGGTGGAACTATCTGGTCAGCAAAGACGCAGCTATCTGTGTTTACACGCTGACCTGACGATGCTTGAAGCATGTAAAAATCTTTGAATTCAAATTGGTCGTCATCTCGGGTAATAGTATTGACTCGCGTTTCAAAAGACTTTCAGTGTTTAACTAGACTAGACATTATTGGTTCTCACGCTTTTTTGGTCAACTTGCTTTCTTTGTTTGTTCTAAGAATTTCTTAACTATTTTTTGAAGATCTTGAGGTTGCGGGGGCTTAATGAGCCATGCAGTAGCACCGTATTTTTTTGCGGCGAGTACCTTGTCCAATTGGTTTTCCGTAGTCAGCATAACTATCGGAAAGCTAACCTTGCCCATCTTGTCAGAAATTCTCTTAATCAAACCAAGTCCGTCTAATTTTGGCATGTTCACATCACATAGAACAAATCTTATATCAGAGTGTTTTTGAAGCTTTTGCCATCCATCTTCTCCATCTTCAGCCTCAACCAATGTGACCATCAGGTTACCAAGTATATCTTTTACCTGAGCTCGCACGAACGGCGAATCATCAATGACTAATATTTTGAATGTTGATGAATTCGCGGTCGGGCTTGGTGCAAATGATTCCCAATTGGAGTTGTTTTGATCTGACATTCGTGGCTCCTGATTTCTATCTGACGATGTATTTTAAGGTCATTACTTTTTATGTCTTCACCATCGGAGTAAGCCTCTGGAGGCTTTAATTGAGTTTTTAGAAGCTGACCGACAGGTGTTTAGGATGTTCCAATTAAGATCAAAATATTTATTAAAATCAATGCGTTATCAATTTTATTAACAGTGTTGCTCCTTTTGCCGATATCCCTTAAGTGCACTGAAGGTCAAATTCTATGGGGGATCAAAGTATGAGAGTGTCGGCTTTACATTGTTTTAGACTTCTTGGGATTCTGACTTTGAGTTCATTTTTGTCGTGTTCTAAAGCCCCTTCAGGGGGAAGCGAAGCTCCCGCTAAGAGTAAAAAGCCTAAGGCCACGAAAGACACTGGTGATGACGCAAGTAGCAGTGATAAAAGCGAAGGCACAGCAGGGAAACCTTGTTGGGAAAAGGTTTTGCAGACTGAAGCTGCCAAAGCCTGCCAGGGCATATATGCCTATTCTTCTGCAAGCTGCGCTATAAATTTAAAGAAAGATGCATCATGCTCAAAAGAAATTGTTGCTGCAAAATACGGCAATGCAACATTAGAAGGAAAGCCCGCTTCTGCGACTTTGGACCAATGGGCGTCTGATGGATTTGAATTTAACCAATGTTCAACAGGCTCGGATGGTAAGCTCTACGTGTATTTGATCAAAAAAGTGTTCACAGCTGGAGAGGGTACCGCTTCCGATAGTTACTCTATTTCGGACAAGAAGTTAGGTCCATCTGGGGCTTTATTAGATTCCATTAATTTGAAATCAGGTGGCAAGCTGCAAAGTTTTTCTTGTGATGACGATTCAGCAAGCCCTTCTGGCTCTCCGTCTCCTTCTGCATCACCTAACGCGTCTTCAGGTGATCTAGAATCAATGTAATTGTTAGACAACAGCAGATCGATTAGACATCCTTAAAAAATTATGAATCGTTTAGAAAGATGGGTGATAAAGCTTGCAACTCGCAAGCTTTTATTTTATTGTCACGCCCTTCCCTTCTTGCTCGGATGGCGGAATAGGTAGACGCACGCGATTCAAAATCGCGCGGGCGCAAGCCCATGAGAGTTCGATTCTCTCTCTGAGCACTTTAGTTAGTTTATTGTTACTTACTGACATGCGATCGGGCTTTGCCCTCTCGGGTGTTTTGATTCTACATTGATCAGATGTCAGCTAGGAACCTTGCCTCAGACTCTTCCTATTTTTTGTTAGAATTTTTTTGTTTGCCTCGCCAAACCTTGCTGTAAGTGAGCTATTCGTGGGTGTTTGCTTGCAAGTTTTTTAGCAATATTTTGAGCTTTGGGGTGTTGCATTGTCATTAACGCTCTGACGATTTCATCACATACGGGAAGTGGCTTTCCATTCCGATAATTTTCAACTTTGTGGAACATATTGCTAAGAATTTCTAGGTGTCGCAATGACGGTTTGTCTTTGTATTTAATTGCGAACGCTCTAACTGCAGATTGTCTGACAACCATGGCTTTGTCTGTTAATCCTTGTTCAATAATCATATCGCACATGACAAGATTTGATTGATCCGTCGAACAACTTTGCAGCCATCCAATACGCCATTGCCAAGCCCAATTTCTTAAAGTTTGATGTTGAGTCGCTTGAGATTTCCAAAGTGCATTCTTATCTAAAGGAGTCATCAGATGAAATCTTTTCCAATCTGACGGAGAAGGTGCCTCCTTCATTTCAAATGTGCTCTTAGATGCCACGCGACAGTGAGCCTTTGACGGAAACAAATTGGCGGTCAAACCGGCAAAAACGCCAAGCATGCAGATCTGAATGATTTTATTCATCGACATAACCTCATGAAATTACTGGTATAAAAATATTTATTTATCATTTTGCTAAAGGGTTCAAACGTTGATCCGAAAGGTCTGGAGTGAGCAGGATGGATCAATCTTGATCCCAAAAGTCTCTGTGTAAATGTCAGGAGGTATTTCATGAGCGACACTCAGTGGTATGTTTACCAAAACAATCAGCAGCTAGGTCCCTTTGTCAGCGGTCAACTCGCACAGATGGTCACTAGTAAGATGATCGCTCAAGATGCGTATTTTTTCAAGGTAGGTTGGAAAGATTGGCGTCCAATTGAGGATTGCCTTGAAGAATTAGGCGTAAAGCTTGAAGGCAATGCACCTTCATCTGCCGAGCGGAGAGCTACAGCTCCTAGAGGATCTATTTCAGGTCGAGTGATTGTTCATAACAATGGACAGTTAATTATTGGCACTGGAGTGAATATCTCATCTACCGGCATATTTGTAGAGACCGGCGAGCAAATATTCACTGTGGGTGAGCGACTAAAATTGACTGTTCGCATTGATGGATTCGTTAAATCATTTAACGTCATCTCTCGAGTCGTGCGTTACAACAGTGACCCTCGCTACCCAGTTGGCTTTGGATTAAGTTTCGAGGCATTGGATCCCATTTTGGTCGATGAAATTGAAAAAATGGTTGCCGTTCAGAAACGGACTAGTCCAGGTGAAAAAGTAAGTTGACGAGGGCACTAGTTTGTCGCTCCTCCTTGCAATCCAAAAAAATAACGTCGTATGTTTGATTCGACTATATTGTCGATCGGGGGTTTTATGGCATCTAAAAACATAAAGAAATTTTCTTGGCGAGATGTAAATGAAATTTCAATGGCGAAAAGAGCTATTGATACTGGATTACTGTTGGACTGGAATGAAGCAAAGGTTGTATTGAAAGTTTTAGATTTAGAAACTCAAAAACAAGTCGTAAGTCATATAGCCGAGCGCCTTGGCGAACGATTTCAAGATCGTTTAGCTACTGAAATATTGATTGAAACGTTGTTAATACTTTTAACAACCTCAGGCAAAGAAGTCTTAATGATTCAGTTTCTTGATTCCTGCATTAATTCAGATGAATTTGAACATTTGGCAAAAGTTTTTGTAGAGGTAAGTTTGAGTACTGAAGTGGGAGACGATGATCGGGAAATTGCACTTCGATCTACTGCAGTTGCACTGATTTGTGAGTTAGGGTTTTGCATTCAACAGATTGAGGAGGAGACTCCTGGGCAACTCGAAAGAGGAAGTGCTTTGCTTGACCATATTGCAACCTATTT
>JAPLFV010000110.1 GCA_026390495.1 Pseudomonadota bacterium
AGCCTCCATTCATTTAATTTACAAACGATAATCTCAGATATTTCTCTAGCATGTGAAACGATAGACCAGTGTCCGGCGTCAATCAAAGATTCCGAAGGATTGATTGCATAAAATTCCTTAAATGCATTCTGGTCGTTAGCTGCAACGAATAGGTCTCTCTTACTGTGTATGAGGTGTGCTGGAATTCCTATCTTTGCAGTTGCTTCTTTTGCCCGCCTCTTAGATATGTTCAATAAGATCTTGTAGTAGTCGATGGCTTGAAACGTGGAATTTTCTGCAATTCTTTTGGAAGTGTCACCGACCAAACCGCTTATCCGATAATGTGCTGTCAGTATTTTATTCGATAGAAGCTTAGTGATAAATCTTGCGAAGGCCTTGCTTTGCAATAGAAAGATATACCAAGAGGAATGCTCAGCATAAAACTGTGCAATGAAACATCCAATATCGTGTCCTACTAGAGTCACATCGTATTGTTCAAGATCTGGATAGGCATTTAGAAGCGATTTGTTTATAACAATGTAAAAATCTAGCGCATTCCATTCATGAGAAACGGGTGTATCAATCTCAGCTAAGACTGCATTGCAATCAAATTTTATGCTTAGGTAAGGAGTCGCGAGTGCTGTGATCAGATCATCCCAGATACTAGGACGATTTGGAAATCCGTGAAAGAAAATGATTAAATTCTGCCGAGGTTGCTTCATATAGCTGATCCTTCATTTTTATAAATTCTATTGGAGAGAAATTCATATAGTTTGAGAGAGAGAGACCCAAATATTGGACGGTTTTTCTTGATTTCGGCTCGAATTGATCTGGAGTTCAAAGGCGACGTGAATAGCAGTGCAAGGAACATGAGCCTCGTTTTTGCTAAAAAATTTTCTATGGGATTTCCTCCGGATGATTCTTCCCAAGCCTTCCGAACGTTGATCATGAATTGGTCGGTTCCTTGGTATGATTGAATGGAATTGAAGCGGCCGCATTGCTGGAGAACCCACAAAGTTTGAGAGATCAGCATGGCCAAAAAATCTGTTGAACGACCTATTCGGCTTAGGATCGATTTGTTGCTTGCGATATATCTTATGATTCGCGGCGCCACGCTCATATGAGTCACTTCTTCTTCGTAGTGTTTCTTATGAAGGGTTAGATAACTTTCGTCGATTTTGCTGTCGGTGTTTTTGATCATTTTGTATATTTTCAAACTTTCCTCTTCCGTGTGCATAACTAGCCACCATGCGGCAGAACCACCAAGTAGTGCGTTGAATTTTAGAATTCGTGTCGCGAGTGACGATTCTGGGAATGAGGGGAGGTACTTTTTTAAAATGCTGTGATCAGTTTTTGAGCTATCGCAAAATCCAACAATGAATTGCTCAAACATCAAAGAATGCGCGGACTCGTCGCAGTAGAATTCTTCAATTTCGTCACTTATTTTTTTTGATTTCAATTCGCTTGTGAGAGCAGGAAGCATCCAGCTCTTTGACCGTTCCAATGTTGATTCGTGTTCAGAGAATGCTTTGATCACGGCAAGACCGAAGAATTGATTGAGGGATAAATGAAAATGACTACCATTAGGCTTCAGTCCCAAGGTCTTGTTAAGGTCTGGCAGGAAACCATTATAGTTATTCTTCGGGGTAGCGAGCCCCAACTGCTCCACTTCATTTGCGTCAACGTTAAACGGCCAGTGTTCGCCAAGATTAATACTCGGTGGTACCGTGTCTTTTGATTGTTCAATGGGAAGCTGGCGGTTCATGTGGTCTCCAAAATTCACTAACTTGCAGATAAATTGTATTGATTACGGAGCCTTAAATGGATCTCTTATTTCTTTGCCTCTTATATCACTCAGTATAGATTGTTGGGTTGCTAAGGATTTGAGTATCGAATTCCGATACCAATGGGACTATCTCGATAGAAAGGTATTGCATGAGTCAGGTTAAAGACATGTTGGAACTATTGAAGAGGCGAATGAAAGGTAAAGGCGTGACTTACCAGGATCTGGGCGTGCGATTGGGTGTTGCCGAGTCAACGATTAAAAGATGGTTTTCTACTGGAAGTTTTGATGTATCCCGCCTGGATCAGATAGCGGAAATTATAGAAATGGATATTTCAGAACTATTCACCTTTTCACGAAAGAAGGATCTGCAGAGCTATTTTAATGACGAGCAGGAGCTTGAGCTTTCTTTGAGAGATGATTTATTGACGGTTTTATACCTGTCTTTGTCAGGAAAGAATTTTCCTGAAATTTTAAATGACTTTGAGATTACTGAACAAGATCTCACGAAGCTTCTTTTGAAGCTGGATCGCTTGAAGCTGATTGAGCTTCATCCGGGTCAAAAGATAATTCCTTTGGTGAGGTCAAATACACGCTGGCTTCCAAATGGTCCATTAAGTCAAAAGTATGGTTCATTTATAAGACAAGATTATATGAATTCTGATTTTTCCGGCCAGTATGAAAAGTTTTGGTTATTAAGCGGAAAAATATCTCAGTCCTCGTTAAAGGTTTTTTCCCGCAAATTTGATTTGATTGTTAGCGAACTTCACGATTATATGGAACTTGACCAAGATCTTTCAGATAGTGAAACAGAGTTTCTAACATTTTTCTCTTCTTACAGACCTTGGAAATTTCCTATTTCGGGCATTCCAAAAAGAAAGCGATAGAACTTAGCAAAATATTTATAAATCAAAGTGCGGTCAATTTTGATAGATATGCGCTTAAATTCACTAGATCAGAACTTGTTGCCTTGAGATAGCGATTGCCAAAATATTTGTATCGATCGCTGACATATATTGCCGGTAGCTCTGGGTTTTTGAAAGCTTTGAGAATTTCATGAGTAGCTAGAGTCATACGACCAGTTAACTTATGCTCTTTTGCAAATCCAATCGCATCTTGCTTTGTATCATGCGAAAAAATGTAGACGTAGTCCACATAGGCGTCTTTATATTTTTCAGTGATTGTTTTTAGTTCCGGTGTCACTGTTTGACAAGGCACGCACCAGGAAGCTATAAAAATTGCAAGTATCGATTTCCCTTTCTGAGCTTTTAGTGAAAATTTTTGTCCAGTAAATAGGTCGACGCCGCCAATCTCTTGAGGAAATTCCGTCACAGGTCCTGGATTATATTTGTTCTGTGGACCTATTTTAGCAGGTGGCGCTTCCACCGTCTCGCCCCCATGCCCATCTTTTTTAGGTTTTTCCTCATTTGCTGTTGCCAATACTGGTGCAAATAGAACTGCCACTATCAAGAATAAATTTATCTTCGACATTTCAAACCTCTTGTTAGTGCAAAGACGTTTTTTGATTTTGCAACTGATCATTAGAAACTTGTGTAAAAACTAGCCAATTTCTTTCAGGTTCAATCAGGAACTTGTTTACTGTGACACGTTTCTTTTAGTTTATCACAAATCAGGATACAATGAAGAGTGATATTCTGAGAGGAAGATGGGAACATGATTGATGATTTAAAGTTGAAGGCATTGGAGAGGTGGCGATTCTCTTGGCCCGTAATGAATGTATTGATAGGCGGTCGATCTTCAATTGATTTGCCGGAAATTAACATATCAGGAATTGAAGAGGCCCATCGTTTTATAAAGAGTTATGGATATGATCCCGATCGATCCCACGATGCAAGACTGATACATGCTACAATTATAGAGGCGCTAGGATTCATAGAACGAAATCTTATGCCAAAGGAATGGCGTCAAGGTGTGATTCCTCCGCCTGAAGTATTAAATTGTACCGATGCTCGTCAGTTGTTAGTTTGGTCATCTCAGAAAAGTCCTGAGTACAATTTGAGGCGTATGTGGGCATGCGCCTTACTTAGAGTCATGCATACAATTGCGCACATCGAAGGTGCATTTCGATATAGTGACATTGATTCTGCAAGAGATGAGATCATGGCGCGTTTTCAATCTATAACTCGTTATTCAGAAGACGCAGTGTGGTTAGTGTTAGGCGATCAAAGAATAAAAATTGATCGGATGGAATGGAAAACTCAAAAATCT
>JAPLFV010000237.1 GCA_026390495.1 Pseudomonadota bacterium
TGAATGCGGCGCTGTGCTTGCCCCTCGCTATAGCCAAGCATCTTTACGGCGTAATCAAACAAACTAGAACAGCTAAAGTCTGAGAACAACCGCCGCCGCTCAATCTCTCTTAAGTGATGCAATATCTTTGTCAAAACTTGACGCTCCTGACTGACAAGCGTCTGCGTTTCTAGATGAAGTTCATTGTCGCTGAGTTGAACGAGATTCATGGCTTTTACCCTCCAAATCAATACCATACAAATATATGGTATTGAGGGCAAAAAGGCAAGATAATAGTCCATAATTAATGAATTATTTCTGTCGCTCAACCACTGTTAACGTTAGCAGTGATTGGCAAAATTGAGTGCCAATATAGACTTGAAACAAACCTGCTAGTAAAAAGTGTTCACACTGTCGAGATCTACGAAATTTAGATCATTTCGCGCCGATTTCAATGCAGAGAGCAAGAAACGTCGAAAATATTCGCCTACTTTTATTTCACTGCAAGTAACGATCAGTGATTACGAATTTTTTGTGGACCTTTGTCAGCTGAAAACCTCAAGGGTCAAGACGTACGATGGTAATGGTAATGAATCAGCGCGCTGGTAGGTGGTTTGACCATAAAACCACTATCTTGAGCAGAGGTCCCCGCGACCATGCGAGTGGGGCGGAAGATCCCTTTTCGCAACTTGCAATAATGGCCAATCCACCGTCACCCTGAGGCGCAGCCGAAGGGTCTATTCTTTCATAAAAATCTTGACTGAATAAAATGGCCAATCCACCGTCACCCTGAGTCGCAGCCGAAGGGTCTGTTCTTTCATAAATATCTTGACTGAATAAAATGGCCAATCCACCGTCACCCTGAGCCGCAGCCGAAGGGTCTGTTCTTTCATAAATATCTTGACTGAATAAAATGGCCAGACTTTCGCAGCGACTGTCTTCGAAAATTCAGAGATATCTCCATTGAATCCATTGTAAAAGCAAATCGAAAAGTAATTTTAGAGGACTAGTTTGTTTTTTTCTGTTTTATGCTCATATTGAGCGCTTACTCATTTGGGGAGTGTTTCGTCACCTTGTTTGAATGAGCAAAGAATCCAATAACTAAAACTCGCAGGTCCAGCATAAGTTCGAAGTTGGTATAACGTAGAGACATCAGCAGTATTCATAATGTATGGGAATGAAGTTGAATCTTTCGGGGCCAATTCACATGATATACTGGCTGGTCTAGTATTGCCCCTTGAGCAGGCTGCGAATACATATACTTCGTCAAGCTCAAGCATCTTACTTTCGCCAGGATCAAGGTTGAAAAAACCAAAAGAAATGTTCTGGCTGTCATTTCTTTTAAAGACATGACAACTTAGGCTACTACTGAGACCTGTTTGCGCCAACAACAGGCCACCCAATATTACTAACACTTTAAGATTCATTGTGTCCTCCAATTCTCTTGAGAGGATAGCGGAAGTGCACTGAAAATGGAACACTTTGAATTGAACAGCCTTTGCAACACCTGCAAGCTACATTATTTATAGATCCCTCGCATTTTATTGTGATGATTACGCTCTGTAAGTGCCATTCCAACCGGCAAGGCTTAATAAAGCGGAGCATTTTTTTAATGAAATAAGATCCCTCGCTACGCTTCGGGATGACAATGAAATTGTCGGTTAAATAGAATATTATATTCTGTAGAGGTCAGGCGGCTAACTTAGAACATTTTACTGTTTCTACTAATAACAGCGAAGCTCGCCCATTATTTTTACGATGCGAGTGCCACCAGTTCTGTGGCAACGATTGACGGCTTTTTGATATTCGTGAGATTCAATTTCATTTGCTGGTGAGCTGCCTTCTTCATTTCCGGCTACTCCGCCGCCAGACGACTGGCAACCAGCAAATAGGGTCACAATGAACGCCCATGAACTAAACATAAAAATAATTCTCATAGACCCCCCACATCGAACTTGCATATAGCTCTATCTTATCATGATCAGAGTTAACCCTCTATCTTCTCGACAATCATTTCAAGAAGCTCGTCTCCGCGATTGAGATACTCTTTAACGCGGTAGGTATCGTCAAACCATTCACGAATCGGGTCTTTTTCGCCTTTTTTTGACATTTTTACCAAGTCATCGTACGTCGCGGTTAAATTTACCATCCGCTCCTGAACTCCTGCCGCAGAGGGATGATCCGGAGAAAATTTCTCTCTCATATATCGAAAAATAAAATGAATACTGACCGGATCAAGTTGCGATGCCGTCTTGTAGATATCGGCAGCGTTTGAAGATCCGTTCTCCAGTGCATGAAGAACCCATTGTGCATTTCTTAACTCACTCATTGTTCACGTCCCTGTGAAAAAAATTTGCATGCAAACTAGCTACGTAAAAATAGTCACTTTTACCAGTCACTTCAAAAACTAAACATTATTTAAAGCGAGGCTCTTATAACTACATTAGCATAATTGATTCTGATCCCCAAAAAAAGTACCATGATGGATCAAAGTTTTTTTCTGGCTCAAGTGTAGTGAATAGGGAGTTTATCATATGTTCAAAATCAGACGTGCTGTGGTTCTAGGTTCCGGCGTCATGGGCGCACAAATTGCGGCTCTGCTTGCAGCGGCAGGCGTCAGAGTCCATCTACTAGATTTGGCAGCCAATGAACCCCCTAAAGACCCAAAAGAGGCCAAATTGGTCGGTAAGAATTTTAGATCCTATCGAGCAGCACTAGCAATCGAAGGGCTAAAATCGATAAAGCCCTCACCTCTTTTTAGTCAGAGTTTTTTAGCGAACATCATACCTGGAAACTTTGACGATGATTTACAGGTAGTCAGAGATTGTGATTGGGTCGTCGAGGCAGTTGTAGAAAAACTCGAAGTAAAGCAACAACTATTCAAAAGGGTACTTGAATATGCAAAATGCGGAATCCCCATCACGACCAACACATCTGGAATCAATTTAAAAGACATTGCAAACGACATGCCTGAGCATTTTCAAGAATGTTTTTTTGGGACTCATTTTTTTAACCCACCTCGTTATATGAAACTTTTAGAGGTTATTCCCCATGGTGCAACTAATCGCGACCTTGTAACAAAGTTCTGTGCTTGGTCCGAGCAAACATTAGGAAAGGGAATTGTAGATGCCTACGACACCGTAAATTTCGTAGCAAATCGAATCGGTGTTTTTGTAAATCAATCAACTCTACAGGCCATGACTGAATTTAAGTTAAATATCGAAACGGTCGATAGCCTCACTGGCAAACTTATGGGCAGACCGTCTTCAGCAACATTCCGAACGATGGACGTTGTAGGACTAGACACCTTTGCACATGTCGCCAAGAATACTTATGACCGAGCGCCAAACGATCCATATCGTGAATGGTTTAAGATGCCAGAATGGATCGACCAGTTAATTAAAAAGGGGCATTTGGGACAAAAGTCAAACAGCGTTGGCTGCTATAAAAAAGATAAGGATGCAAAAGGCAAAACGGTCATCTTGGCACTGCGTTCTGAATCGGGAGCATACGAGGAACAAAAACCTGCCGAAATCCCTTGGCTCCAGGAGATCAGCCGCGAGCAAGATCTTCTCAAGAGAATGCAATTTGCTATTAATCAGAACGATGCCGCTGGACAGTTTGTTTGGAAAATATTGAAAGATACTTTTTCATATTGTGCGCTTTTAGTGGAAGATATCGCTGGAGGCATGCCAAAAACAATCGATGATGGAATCAAGTGGGGATTTAATTGGGACATGGGGCCCTTTGAACTTTGGCAAGGTCTAGGCTTCGATTCAGTCTTAACTCGCTTACAGAAAGAAAATGTTAAATTGCCCCAATGGGTCAAGCCCGGGCTTAAGTTTTATGATCATATACCTGGGTCGATTGATTGGATGACATCTGGTGCGACTGACCAGTTGCAACTTGGAACAGACAAGCGACGAAAGATCCCACAAGCGTCCCATTTGTATCGATTGCCTAGATTTCAAAATGAAAAAGATTCTCGAACAGTCATGTCCGTGAAAAATGCTAGCCTTGTTGACATTGGTCATGGGGTCGCTTGTTTAACATTTCACAGTAAAATGAATGCACTTGATAGCTCCATCGTCGAGTTTATGATGAAGGCTATTGCAAAAACGTCTGAAGGATTTCATGGTTTAGTGATTGGTAATGAGGGCGATGCCTTTTCCGCTGGTGCAAATCTCAAAGAAGTTTTGGATGTCATCAATAAAAAAGACTGGACTCAACTAAATCGATTCATTCGCACCTTCCAAGGAGCCATGCAGCTCTTGAAATTTGCCCCATTTCCCTCCGTGGCAGCGACTCACGGTCTTGTGCTTGGTGGAGGATGCGAGGTAGCCCTACATTGCTCTCATAGAATCGTTTCTGGAGAGACTTATGCTGGTTTAGTTGAAATCGGTGTGGGACTATTACCAGCTGGCGGCGGAACTAAGGAACTTGCTTTGCGTTGTTACGATGCAATGTCAGTGACTGAACGCGGGGATCCTATGGCTTTCCTACAAAGAGCATTTCTACTCATTGGAATGGCAAGAACATCATCTAGTGGGCATGAAGCTATTGAGATGGGATTGTTCCCCGGCGCAACCTCGACAATCTCACTTTCTCGAGATCATATTATCGAGAGAGCCAAAGCTCAGGTATTGCATATGACTGCTTGTGGATATGCACCACCAACTCCGCGAAGCGAAATCAAAGTCCTAGGAGATCCAGGTCTTCAAACATTTAAAATGATGCTTTACAACATGAAAGAGCAAAAACAAGTTTCAGCCCATGATGCTTTAATCGCTGAACGAGTTGCAAAGGTCCTTTGCGGTGGCGAAATTGATGGAGGGCTTGCCGTTTCCGAACAATACCTTTTGGATTTGGAAAGGGAGGCCTTTGTGGAATTGTGCCAAACTGAAAAGACGCAAGCCAGAATAGAAGGAATGCTAAAAACAGGCTCTCCTGTTCGAAACTAGTTTTCTAAAAATAAGGTGGCGGTTCACTATTGTTTTCAAATGAACGAGGAGCATCACAAAAATGAGTAAAGCAGCTTTTATTGTTTCGCCTTTGAGAAGCCCAGTCGGCAAAGCCTTTCGAGGATCTTTCCGTTCAAAAAGACCCGATGACCTCTGTGCAGATGTGATGAAAGCTGTTTTAGCGGCAACTCCAAATCTTGATCCGCATTTAATCGAAGACGTCATACTTGGGTGTGCGATGCCTGAAGCAGAGCAAGGGATGAACATCGCAAGATTTTGCGTGCTTCTAGCTGGAATGCCCGACTCAGTCCCTGCCGTCACAGTCAATCGATTCTGCTCGTCTGGTTTACAGACAATTGCCATGGCGGCCCACCAAGTTCAGTCGGGTGCAGCAGAATGTATCATGGCAGGTGGAACCGAAAGCATGAGTCTCATACCTATGATGGGGCATAAAGTCGTGGGCAGTCGGCAAATGAATGATCTCCACCCTGACGCCTACCTTGGCATGGGGATGACTGCAGAAAATGTGTCGTTTGATTATAAAGTATCTAGGCAAGATCAAGATGAATTTGCTTTTCAGTCGCATCAAAAAGCTGTCAAAGCCATTGAAAGTGGGCTTTTCAAACAAGAAATTGTGCCCATTAAAGTTCAGTTGCGAACTCCGAAAGACGGTGGGCAAGTCGACTTGAAAGAGACCGTTGTCACAACTGACGAAGGCCCTCGTGCTGACACGACTGTGGAAGCCTTAAATAAATTAAAGCCTGCGTTTTTGACCTCTGGAGGTTCTGTCACGGCTGGCAATAGTTCACAAATGTCTGATGGGGCAGCCATGTCCCTTGTATGCTCAGAGGATTTTGTGAAACGCCACAACTTGCAACCAATCGCGCGCTTTGCGGGATTTTCAGTTGCAGGGGTCCCTCCCCGCGTGATGGGAATTGGCCCCATAGCTGCCATTCCCAAAGCTTGCAAGCAAGCTGGAATCTCCCAAGATATGATTCAAAGAATCGAGCTTAACGAAGCCTTTGCTGCTCAGGCGCTTGCGGTCATACGAAGTCTAAAATTGAATCCAGACACTATCAATTTAACAGGTGGCGCCATTGCACTCGGTCATCCTCTGGGAGCAACAGGTGCAAAACTGACTGCAACACTGCTTCACGGAATGAAACGGGACAAACAAAAATGGGGAATGGTCTCAATGTGCATCGGCACCGGAATGGGTGCCGCAGGTATTTTTGAAATGCTGTAGACAATGGCAGGTTAGACGATTATTCCGACAGAATCTGGCCCTGGACAATCTGTGCGTTTTGAGACTTGATGTGAATTTGACCCACAATGAAATCATCAAAATCAACAACGCCTTCAAATCCAGCAACCATGGACGCTGATTGAATCACTAACTTGTATTTACCTTTTTTGAGCGCTGTTCCTTGGCCTAAGATTTCTAATGCAGTCTTGTCATTCGGCTTCAGCATTTTGTCCACTAGCTTACTACCATTTGATTCCAAATAAAGTTGATTGTTAGAGCGGTCGACTCCACAGATTTTCTCGATAGCAATTTGCACTTGTGGACTATCAGCCATCAACTCAAACTCAAAGGTAAATTTTGTACCTGTAAGGCTATGCTGTAGCACCTCTGAGTAGCAGTCTGAATCTTCTGACATATTTCCGTCACCCAAGTGAAATAATTGATCCATGCCTCCTAGGTAAACATCATTAGCAGGAGCAATTGCCGGAATAGGTGAAGGACTTGCTACCGGCTTTGCACCAGAATCTGCGGGTTCCTTTTTTTGAGGACTCGTTCTTTCATTTGACGACCCAAAATTTGTAGAGCCACATGAAGTCAAGCTAGAAAGATACACTAAACCACACAATAAATTGATTCCTCTAAACATACCTCTACTCCTTTTTTGCCTCTAACTAGTCGCTGGCGCGAAACAAAGAAAATTGCTGCGTTGACTTCAAAAAACTCTCCTCGCTGTACCAAATGTACTATCTTCGTCGAGTTTTTTATCGTCGCCTTGCCCTTTTCTAGTTTAGCACCATCGAAAAAATGGTCCCGTTCCAGCGACTAACTAAGTGACTTTATCACTCGTTCATAAGCTCGCCTGTCCTCATGTGGCCCCTATATCGGCAAAACCCAGAGCTTTGATGAATGTTTTTTTTAACTACAAGAAATGAAAGATGATTTAAGCCTTATTTAAATGCTGAGGTTTTGTTAAACAGTCATGAAATCGATCGAACAACATCGAACGATTAGATCGAAATTGTTCATTGATGAATTGCTAGATCAACCACCAATAAGTAACCTATCGTTTGAGCCTGAAACCGCACGCTTAGGGTCGTGCATGGGACTAGTTACCAATATGATTGCTAGTTTACAGGCGCAACAAGGTACCGTTGTCGAACGGGATCATCACAATTTAGGTTTGTAAACTGGATGGTTTGTTAGGAGACTCCAAGCTCCTCCACTCTTACTACAAACTGAATTGATCTGGGGACACCATTGAACTATCAACTCCCCCCCAGACTTTTGGGCACCGTGAATATCATTCACGGTGCCTATTGAATTAATCGATCCTCAAGACTCCCGAGTTGATTGAGCAAGCTTTAGGCGACCTTTCATAAAGAAATAAAGAATTTCACCTGCGACTCTCGATGATCGCAGTGTCGGATCTAAATCGGGAGCAACCTCAGCAATCTCAAAATATGTCACTTTACTATTCTGACCAGCGCTGTAGGCAAATTGACACAAATCCCAGGCAGTGAAACCAATCACCGGTGCTGCACTGGCTCCCTCCAAATCACAGCAGGAATCAATATCGAGAGTCACTGCAATTTCTGAAGTCCGACTAGCAAGCTTTGTTAAAACTGATTTAAAGTTGTTTGGTAAGTTACCAGATGACATTAATTCTTCGAAGGTGTGAATCTGTACTTTATTTTCTTTACAAAATGCGAAATGACTCCGAGCATTCCGCCCCTCTCGAGCACCAAACTGGACAAGGCAATGTCCCGAAACTTTCCCAGATTGGACTACCTGTCGGAATGGAGTGCCACTATGAGGTCGATCATTCTCAAGCTCTCTTACGTCCAAATGTGGATCGATATTCAAGACTCCAAATGTTTCACTACGATTACGGGCTTTAGGAATATTCCTGTCACGCCCGTCGATCCAACCAAGTATATTAGGAGCCGCAAAATCATGACCTCCGCCAAGCGCTACAACAGTTGCCGATTTTGAAACGATTGAAGATGCCATCATGTAAGCTTCTTTATGAGTCTTAATGATGTCATCGAAGGTATCAATGTTCCCTGCATCGTAAATTTTCATGACTTCGCCAAACTTCGGATCAAGTGGTAAAGCCATCTTATAAAACATGCTCCGTATGGAATCTGGTCCTTTGCTTGCACCTGGCCGGCCTCTATTTAATCTGACGCCTGTATCATCGGGGCAACCAAAAATAACCATATCGCAAAACTGCA
>JAPLFV010000242.1 GCA_026390495.1 Pseudomonadota bacterium
TTGAGCCTCTATGCTCGAAAAAAGCGCAAACTTTGTTGCGCTTTAATCATATAACCCACATAGCACTTATATATCCCCGAGGATCAGCTATATTGATGAGGCTTAAAGCAACATTTATATTTTAATGAATCATCACACATTGATTAGGAATTCATGGTCGCTTCATTTTTAAAATCAATTCTCAAAGGGACCGCATGGTCTGAACTGTCTACGTTCATTTCCCCTGCATTTTTCTCAGTGGTACCTACACTCGAGATGATGCGCGAGGCCGGAAATCTCGCCAAGTCAGGATTCAATAAAACTCAAATTGAGACTACAAATTCGGAAGCTCATAAACTTGTGATTGCTTCTCTTTCTCAAGATGAGATGCAAAATAAACAAATATTAGCTTTGGGATATTATTTCGCTCAAATCATGCACCTGAATCATGCAATTGTTGATTTAAGGTCGGACGCTTTCAAGCTTAATGACGGGTCAGAACAAAAAGAAATTACATGGAGTCCTGCACCGTTGATTGTACATTGGGACTCTGAATTTCTCTCGGGAATAAGAGATCTGTACAAGGGATTTTATCTAGAAGATGCCAAACTTTTTTCCGATTCTTTGAAGACACTGAAACTTAGTCCCGCAGAACCAGAGCTACGACGACATTTTGGAGAGGGTGATCAATCGAATGTTAGATTTAGTCTTATTGATTTCCAAAAGTCGTTTCAGAATGTTTTTCTAGCCTGTCAAAAAAATAAATTAAGCCTACATCCGCAATTTTTTGGACTGGGCGCTATGCTCGTTAGCCTTTACGAAAATCTAGAAAGGGCGGAGACTGGGCTTAATGTCAGGGATGTCTTTATAAGGGTCAGTCAAGTAAAACTGTGACTTCTAAGATATTGAAAAAGATGAAGACACGATATAGGGAGACTCAGTGACGGAAGTTATAGCCATAGCAGGAGCCAGCGGATTTGTAGGAAGAAGACTAGCTGAGTCTCTAAAGACTTCGCATAAAGTAATAGGACTTGGTCGCGGCAATGGGACCGACATCCAGGGCATCGAGTGGCGGACCTGCGATTTGTTTTCGCTCAAACAAGCTGAGGCCTCACTAAAAAGTGTGACGACTGCATTTTACTTAGTTCACTCCATGATGCCACAAGCGCGTTTGGTGCAAGGTGTATTTGAAGATTTTGACGTGATGATTGCCGATAATTTTGTAAGAGCTTGCGCTACTGCAGGCGTCAAACGCATCATTTACCTTAGTGGCATCATCCCAGAAGGTAAACTATCGAGGCATTTATCATCGCGACTGGAAGTCGAAAGAATTGTTTCTGCATACGGTATCGACACCTGTATTGTTAGAGCGGGTCTGATTGTTGGACCCAATGGCTCATCATTCAATATGATGTTAAATTTAGTCAAAAGGCTTCCTATTATGTTGTGTCCCGTTTGGACAGCAACCTTAGGTCAACCTTCAAGTCTGGACGACGTTATCAAGGCCTTGGAGAAACTGGTATCAGAAGTACAAATAAATGGTGTTTGGGATATCGGTGGACCTGATCGCCTGTCATATATTGATATGATGGCCATCGTTGCCAAGCATCTAAAGCTTGTGAGGCGATTTTATCCTGTTCCATTTTTGACTGTTGGGCTCTCGAAGCTTTGGGTGAGTCTCGTTTCTGGATATCCAAAGGAGCTGGTCGCACCTCTGATTCAAAGCCTAAAGAGCCCGATGCTAGTTACTAAGAAAAACCTTTTTACCGAGTTGAAAATTGAAGCACAGGGTTTTGAAGAATGCGTCAAGCATGGCCTTGAAAATCCACATCGCAAAACACCGTCCAAAAATGCCACATTGCTGCAGGTTCAACACACTTCACCTATCAATCATCAGTCAGTTTCTAAGAGGACTAAACAATCCAAAAGCGAAGTTTGCTCCATGCAAAGACTAGTTCTGCCTCCAGGTCGAGACGTCAAATGGGTTTCAATTGAGTATGGCGCTTGGGTTGTCCGGTTTCTCTTTCCGATTGTAAAGGTTGAATCATATGATTCAGGTGATTTTGATTTTTCAATCAAATTGCTTTTGTTTTTTGGCCCTAAAATTCACTTGCTCAAGCTTCGATACGATGTCGGCCGCAGTAGTCCGACAAGGCACCTATACTATATTCGTGGAGGCCTGCTTGTTTCAAACAACGCACCTGAATCAGGACGTCTAGAATTTCGAAAGATTCCAGACTCCGATCAAATTATGGCAGCAATTTTCAATTTTCAGCCAAGCCTTCCCTGGTGGATCTATAAATTCACACAAGCAAAGGCACACCTTTGGGTTATGAAAAATTTTGGTCGATATCTAAAGGCGCACCGCCAGCACAACACCAAAGATCCTAAGCAACTGTCATCCTAAGCAACCGTCATCCTAAGCAACCGTCATCCTAAGCAACCGTCATCCTAAGCAACCGTCATCCTAAGCAACCGTCATCCTAAGCAACCGTCATCCTAAGCAACCGTCATCCTAAGCAACCGTCATCCTGAGCGAAGCGAAGGATCTCAAAACCCTGAAAGTCAAAGGACAAAGCAGACCGGCCTTAGCTTCATGAACTTAATTCAATTCACTGGTCAACCATTTCATTACCATTTGTCCATCAGGTGATTCTGCCCATTCAGGTCGTCGTGGCGGCATAACAGTTTCTTCAATGACTTCTGTGACAGCAAGTTTCCTTATTGTAAAATCTTCCTTCTCTGTCAGTCGAAATTTTTCACCTGGCGATCCAGTGTGACAGCCTGCGACAGCACACGTATTCTTTACAATGGGCCTGATGTCTTCAAAGGTTAGCGCACCGGGCGGATTGACTGGTGTTGTTGGACCGCCACCACCTTCACCGCCTCCTCCTGTCACAGGTCCAGTGGGGTTTGGAGGAGTTGTTTCAGAACAGTCATTATTTTGCTCAATCATATTTATTTTTTTGCAGTTTGGCTCAATCTTTGGACCAGAAGTTTCACCCAACAAGGCCCCGTCCTCAACAGATTTTAGGAAGGACAACAAAACGGCTTTCTCATCCGAGTATAGAGGCGTTGCAAAATTTGGCGGCATAATGCGGGTTGGTTCGTCAGACTCAATTCGTTTTTTCATCATACGTGCAATTCCCTTTCCAATCTTACCACGAAAAAAGTCTAAGCTCTCAATTCCATCCAAATCTGTAGGAGTATTTGTAGGAACAAAGGACGACCTAGAACTTGTATGACAGTTGGCACATTTTTGTTTTATCACTGCGCCAGCTCCTGACTCCCATCCAGTCAATGAAAGGTTGATTGCAACCCGATCAGCTTCCTCAGAACCCAAATCACTGCTGTGGCATGAACTCAAATTCAAAGCAATGGTTGGTGCAAAGACCCAAATAAAAAATGGTTTCAAGTGCCAAGATTTGCAATTATTCCTAGTCGGTGATGTTTTCATTTTAATCCTCAAAATATTGTAACTGATTCCAATTTGTAACGCTGATCCTAAAACCTATATTAGCTAACGCAATCTGATTGATCCAATGACACCGGTTAAAATTACTGATGGGTAATGAGGGGATAATTCTAATCATTGCGACGAATTACCCTGTCAAAAATGCCTACTCGTCAATATCACATCAAATCCCCTCTCCTTTTAGAGGGCGTTTTTGTGTCTAAAAAAACAAGATGACACTACATTTATATCAACCAAGGTTGAACTCAATCTAGGGCCCTAGGAAGTCAAATAGATTTCTTTTGGAACAAAACTACTATTTTTAAGGAGTGCATCATGAAAAGAGAATTGAATCATCTTACCAAAATGTTCGGAGTGTTTGGGTTGCTCGCAAACAGTTACGCATTTGCCGTATGCGACACAACCAAGGTCATCCAAGTAGAAATCAGGGACATGAAATTTATCCCTGCACATGTGGATCTTTGTTTAGGTCAAACAATTGAATGGACCAATACAGAGCCAGCTGACGTTCCCGAACCCATGAGTCACACCGTAACTGCAGATCCTACTCGAGCAAAAAGCCCAGAAAATTTCAAGCTTCCTGAAGGCGTAGCTCCGTTTCATTCAAAAAGATTGTTACCCGGGGCAAAATGGTCTTATACCTTTGCAACATTGGGAGACTATAAATATTTCTGCCAACCCCACCAAGAAATGGGTCACATTGGAACTGTAAAAGTTCTAGAAGAAATCACTGAACCTGCTCCAGTAGAACCAACTCCAACTGAACCAACACCCGTTGAGCCAACTCCTACAGAGCCAACTCCTACAGAGCCAACACCCCCACCACCGCATCAGCATTAATATTATCGAAGTCATTTGTTGAGTAGCAAACTTGGAGGAATTCTATGAAGATAAAAATGGGTCAATTGTTCTTGATCATTTGTGGTCTAACTCCAAGTTTCTCACTCATTGCTGAAACCTATGTTCAGCTAAAACCTGTTATCGAGGAAAATTGCACTCGCTGTCATAATGCTGATGGCATTGCTGATTTTCTGCCATTCGAATCTTTTGCCGATGTTAAATCTGCAGTTTCTAAAATGCTTACTGCAATCCAAAGTGGCCGCATGCCAAAAGATAATCCTGGCTTTAATGCCGCACCTGATGGAAAGCGATTAATGACTTGGCTAACAAGTGGTGAAGATCTGTTTCCTGCACCACCAGTAACACCTCCACCAGTAACACCACCACCAGTGACTCCACCACCGAGTGGGGGAGACAATTATGCATCCATAAAACCAATTCTGGAAGACAACTGTACAAGATGTCACAATGCAGATGGAATTGCCGATTTTCTACCGTTTGAATCTTTGGCCGATGTAAAATCAGCTGTCACAAAAATGACAACTGCATTGGAATCAGGGCGAATGCCGAAAGATAATCCTGGGTTCAATAGCAGCGCTGCAGGGAAACGCCTTTTAACTTGGTTAAAAACTGGCAAAGATATACATGGAAGCGGCCCTACACCGCCCGTCACACCAAGCCATCCTATCTTAAAGGATCCGCGTACTCTCACTTACGATGACGTTAAAGTTATCATTCGCCAAAACTGTGTGGGATGCCATAATCCCAACGGACAGATGTCACGCTGGCCATTAGAGACACTTCCACAAGTGCAGCGCAAACGAACTGGAATGATAAAGCAACTGAACAAACAAAATATGCCTCTTGGCAATCCTGAGTTTAGATTCTCTCAAGACGGACGAGCACTTCTCGGATGGTTGGAATTTGGAAAAGAATTTGGAATTAGCAATCCACCACCAGTGGGCGGCGATGATGATGGTTGATTAAACAAAGTTTATGTTTGGTTGAGCTTTGTGATGAAAGCCTGACACTCAGGATTCAATCATTCCGGTGCACAGCACTCTTGTTTCACCAAACTCAACAAACACTAAACATGTCGTTTTCTTAGTAAAATTTGGCGGTATGCGAATAGGTTAAATTTGATGAGTGATTCTTCTAGCGTGTCGTGTATTACACTCATGTCTATTTAGAAAGTATAATATCGTCCACAATCAGCTGGGCGGCCACAGCAAACTGCGGCCGAAGCCTGATCCCTCGAACTTGAGTCAAATCTGCTTCAAAATCGGAAAGTTCAATACGGACAGTATCAAACAAGACGGGCATATATACAACGCGGTGTGTCGCTATATCATTGGCAACGGTGGTTCCCGTCTTGCGAAAATGAGATGTATGACGAGGTTTCAACTTTACATATTCTGTTAACCTGACTGCCTTTGAAACACTTCCGTTAGCAAACACTAGTTCTATAAGGGCATCTGTTGCCGGACCTGAATGACAAGGGTCCGATAGATTTTCAGGACAAGGTCCGCGAACTGAAAGGACAAAATCCAGCGTCCAAAATGCCGATAGGTCCTTCGTCTCTAGAGGAATTTCCCAAACACCATCAGCGGAAGATGACAGGTCTGCCGTCAATATTACGGCATCTTCCAGTGGTGTCCCAGAACGTAAAAATTTCTGCTCTTTTGCATCACCTAACATCTCTTGAACAGTTGAAATTGAGGCTATAAAACTCTGATAGGTCAACTCGATATAATCTTTGAGTGACGACATGCGAAGTCCGCCCGATACCGTTGTGGGGTCTGTTGCAGATTTAAAAACAGCAATTTTTGAATCTGCATTCGACGTGTAGCTTCGACTAATTGAGGCCTCTGCAGCTAAATGACTAGGTAACGCAAACTGAGGGTCAAACAGACGGGCAAATTCAGGGGTTCTCACGAGTCCAACGTTCGCTTTAAAAAACGCCAGCATTGCCGCTGCGCCGATTTTAATCTGAGCTTCAGAACCTTTCACGCCAGAACGAGCCCTCTCCGCCATGCTACCCAATTTTGCTACTAGCTCTGGCTTTACCTTTGCCAAAAGTGGTGACGTCACATCAAATAAGGGACGTTGGCCTACTGAGCAGTTTCTCGAGTCAGAGGTTTGCCATTCAGAATTAAAAAAATTGTGGTTTGCTCCCCAGACCGTAAACACTGATTTTGGGTAGCCATCGCTCGCAGTAGTCATTGCTCTATGCCAAGGGCTAACTCCTTGATAGGTCACAACGTCGCCATCACAGGCAGCGATAAGAACATTCCACGCAATATTCTTGGGTGTTACGGGAGATTGCTCAAGGGTGCCAAGATCTACTGGAGCAATTTCAAAAACGGCGCGGATATTCAGGTCTGGTATAAGCTTGTGCCACAAGCCGTCAATAGGTTCATTCAAGAAAATATTTTGAGCTACTCTCACTCCCTCACCACCTCGCGAGTGGCCCATAAAGCCGACTTGCGACAAATCAAACTGGCCTCTCAAATCAAAATCGACCGCAGCAGCGGAACCAATGCCGTCCGTGTTCCAGCGACTAATTTCCACTAAATTTCTCAAAACAAGATTTCCTCGGGCCCTAACCAAATATCGGTCGAAAGAACCTTCTGACAAATTGCGGTAAGTGATTCCTCGATTCGCATCAATGGAAACGACGGCATAGCCATGGCTCGCAAGTAACCTCGCCGCAAAGTCATACCCTCGATGATTTGGGACTGGAATCATTCCCTCAGGACAAGTCCCCGTAAACGTATAGGTACCATCAAAATCAACGCGAGGTTCATTTCCCTCTAATGCAAGGCCGCAGGTAGCGTGATTTCCGTGTAAAAACACTAAAAGAGGATGAGGGCCTGCTGCCTTGGGGAAATAGCCTCGACCCGCAACTTGGACTTTTACCTCTGGATGCTGAGCAGTTCCAGCGACAGGTACAAGCGGATCGACGGCGGCCGGCAGCGAGTAATCAAACTCCGAAATCTCAAGGGGGCCCATTTCAAGCAAATTTTTGTCGACAAAGCTCAAATCGATTTTTTTGATTTCAGAAAGGTCTGGGTTGCGGGGTTGGCTGCAGGTTGAAAACTGAATAGTTGCTACGAAAATACTAATAAAAACAGGTAAGATTCGAGTTAATGCCATGCTCGGTTGACCTCTATTTTTTGATTTGGAAGGTCTAGTTATCATTGGATTGGCGATCTAGCAATTCAATTCGAGAATTCGAGGAATTCGAGGGACACACGACGTAACTGAATTCAATTCGAGGGACACACGACGTAACTGGAACTTTTAGGGCCTTCACCGCACTCCTATTAAATTCGATGGACATAATTCGACATAATTCGAGGGACGCATAATTCGAGGGACACACGACATAACCCGAACTCTTAAGGCCTTCACCTCACTCTTTTTTAGGCCCTGGTTTCTTTGGCGTTGGATTACCCCCCGTGCTGCTCTTAACAAATCCTAGAAACTCTTTTGATCCACGTGGGCGTCCCGTTCGAGTTGCACTTCGAATGATGTCGTAGGCGTCTACATTTACCAGTTTCAAGGACTGCGAATCTGAATTTCTACTGACCCATTTATATGAATTTATATCTTCAACTAAGTTGACCCGCAGCGGATTTGATTCGATATAGGCAATTCAGTTTAAGTAATGCTGCTCACTTAATGGAACAGAAAAGAACCGTCCCTGCCACAGATAGCCACGCCAGCCCTATTTAAATTTGAGGTAACGGGTGTATCGTTCATGGAGATTGGACACCATCGAAATCAAAGATTCACTACTAGGTGGCACCAAAAGAAGATGTACATGATTTGGCATGAGGCAGTATGCAGACATAGTCACTCTAAACTACGTTGAGAGTTGTTCCTTGTTTCTTAAGCAATACAAATAATCGTCGTCAGAAAAGAAACATTGTTGACGACGATTGCTCCGCTGTGTCGCGTGGTGCGGGTGGTTTGGCATGACTATTCCTGCGGTTCTTGGCATAGGCAGCGAAAATAGTTCAATATGGGTCTTTGCGGAAGACACATCTATATATTTAAGTGGAATAGTTCGAGTTACGTCGTGTGTCCCTAGAATTCTAGAATTAAATGGAATGATAAAACAACTCAACAAACAAAATATGCCCCTTTGGAAATCCTGAGTTTAGATTCTCTCAAGACGGAGGCGCTCTTTTAGGATGGTTAGAATTCGGAAAAGAATTTGGTGTTAGCAATCCACCACCAGTCGGTGGAGATGATGAAGGTTGAGAATGATTTTTACCATTGTGGGTGATAAATCAAAAATAGACTATTCAGGATTTTTGCGAAATTTATCCACATTTATAAAGGCAATATTCTAGGTGCCATCAAAGCTTAGCAAGAATTTCAACTAGTATGTCAAAATTATCCAAGTCCTTGCAACGATCTAAAAATTTACGCTTACCTGTGTCGCTCTTAATATCGACGATCAAACCAATCAGGTCAATATAGGCATCTATAGGTCCGTGAAAGGCAAAATATCCACAGCAACTGAAATCACAACCTGCGTCACTCAGTCGCTTAGACACTCTTTGCTCTAGCTGCGGCAAATATTGGTCTAGCATGGAGTGAAAAGTCGCCAATGTTACGATAGCAAGACGCTCTACTGCGATGATGTCGCTTTGAATCAATAGGACGACTGCTTGAATCGTGGCCGCTTCAGGACTAGGAATGGCTTTTATTGCACGTAGCGCTTTGCATACAACAAAGTGGTTGGGATCGCGAAGAGCAATGACTAGCTCGCTTTCCGTCGGCATGTGTGCTTCATTACTCATTTTTGTTGAAAGCCCCTGATAATGCTGTCAGATCTAAAATCTTGAGATCAAGCCATAGCGAACAGTCTTGAATGTAATACAAAAGACTAAATAAAATAAATCCTCCAAGTAACCTCAAAAAAATTTTACCTCAAAAACAGCTCATCAATCAATTGACCACATCAATTAATAATAGCTGGGAATGGGGTACCTAGCTAACAGTTCATCTGTTTAGACCAAAAACATATTTTTATTAGGAATTTGATTCTTTCCCTCTGTTGTACTGCTTAACCCTTCAAATTTCTCAATAGGGGACAATTTGGCAAATGAACACTCTTCGGCTTCAGAGATGGCAAACTATGGATTTCACATATGTTAATTTATTTTTTTATCCAGGATTTTTTAATTTTGTCTTTAACGACTGTGATTTGCATCCAATCGTCGATAAAGGCGGCATCGCAGTCGCAATTTACTTGATTATCAAGAGACAGAGAATCTCTGATCAATCTAGCCTTAAAACCATTCTTATGTGAAAACACGGCAACGTAGTTATTCTTAGTGGTGCCCAATTCCATCGAATCAATCACTGTTCCTGATTTAGAATCAAGCAAGAAGGCATTTACCTTATCATAGCTGGGGCGACCAGAGTGCTTTATAAAGAATAAAACTCTATTCTCTGCGGATCGAAAGGCAGTGAAACCTTCAATTCTACTTGAGTCATTACAAACTGAATTTAGCCCCTTGGAAACATGCTTTGTGTAAAGATACCAGTTCTTAGACAAGTCAAGTTTTTTGGAGACCGTATCCTTTGTGAAAAACACCTCCATATTGTCTTCGCTACAATCCTTTGTTGGCGACTCAAAGCTGAGATTGAAAGTCTCTTTGTCACTTTTACAGTTCAAGGTGAACTGGCATTTTTCTTCTGAAAAACAAGGAGCACTTCCCAAAATCAAGAATGCAAAAAATAATTCCTTCATACTCCCCCACCAAACTCGTTAAGATCTAACCTACGCGTTGCGACGATCCAAAATCGAGACCAATTGCCCCATCAATGACAGGCCCCTTTGCTAACGAGAATAATAAAAAACAAACTAACATAACACTATTATCTATCTGGCAAGATCCGCTAATAGTATTTTTAAGAAGCGGTGAAATCGGCAAATGAGGTCTAAGCCCATGGAAAAAGATCAAAGCTAAACTGAAACATCTGCTTAGCAGGCGCATCGCGCACATCGCCTTCAAACTCTTTTAGCAAAAGTAAAAGTTTTGATTGTAGTCTTCGTCGCGTTTCCTCGTCAGCGCTAAAAAGCGCAGTAAACGAATAGGATGCCGTTTCAGAAAGTGATTGCTGACGAACAATGCCCGCAAGTCTCACCTGATTGCGCCAAGCGTTAAACAATGGCGATTGGCGGTTTAAATGCAAATAGCATTCAAGAGTTTGGTAACTACCATCAACGGTAGTCAGCAAATTCATAGAAAACAGATTAGAAATAATATTTTGCATCTCGAGACTGGAGATTCCTAGGATTGATGCCAAAAGATTAGGGTCTTTTGCGTATCGAGGAATGGATAGAGCCACATGGACTAACTGAGTCCAAGGGGTGAGATAATATTGCGATAAATCATGAGACTGACTCCCTTCAACGACCTTTGATTTCAAATTTGAATCGGTCGTTTTTTTTGAATCGGAGATCAATTCTATTTTTGCTAAGATTTTTTTCTTCCTAACTGACAAAGATGATCTCGAATACTCCAGCAGTAGTTCTAGAAAACTTCGTTGGTCTGAATCTAACTTCAATGCGTCACAGATCAAAAAAAGTTGGTCTGCACTCAACTCCGCCTTTCCATGAATCACTTTCGACATATAAGGTCTTTGAATGCGCGCAGCGTCCGCAAGCGAATGAAACCCGAAGTCATGATTTAGAACTTTTCTTTCCTTCACTAAACTGCGAAGTGCGTCGCGATAATCTTTGTAGTCGTAAAAACTCACAATACCTCAATTATTATAGATATTTAAAAAGTTTCTTAAAAGGAAATTCTAGTTTCATAATGAATAACTTTTTATTATCACAAAAATCCCAGAGCGGCTATAGTTACTAAACACAATCCTTCTTTAATTTAGTGGAGACAGTATGTGGCATCGAATCTCCTGCAGTTTATTTTTATTGCAAACCATCAACCAAGCATTTGCTGGCAATATCAGTAGTGGTGGCGGAGAGTTTTTAGGTGATACGCAAAACCCATGGTTTTTAGAAGCGACTCGGAATGAACCGCTTTCAAAACCTATTCGCTACTGCCTAGAAAAAGGTCCCGATTTTATAGTTCAAGATCGCACTTTAGTCACACTCGTGCGAAGCGCTATAGATTGGTGGGATCTCCAAGCAAGCTCCGCTGTGTTGCCAGAGAATTTGATCCAAGTCGGAACTCAAATTTTGAAATTTTTTGTCAAACTTCAAACAGATCGGTTTTCCTTAGACCTTCGCTGCGAAGACGCCACGGACCTAAAATTTCAGTTTGATTTTACGACACAAAAGCAAAAAGACGAATTGCAAAAAATAAAAATTGACCTATCACGTTATGTTGGAGTCACAATTCGAGAGGACTACACACCGCAATTACGTGGGAAGGGATATATCTATATATCTCCAGACCGGGGACCAAATGCCATGCGCTCTCCGAATATCGTACCTGAGATCTGGTCCGTTGATGAAAAGAATGGGCATCAAATACTGCTAGCAATTCTAAAACACGAACTTGGACATGTTCACGGCATCCCTCACACTCAGACTGGTCTTATGGATGCTAAAATCCCGGAACGACTCACCTCAAATCTTACCTGGGATGCAGACCTATACACAGCTATGCGAAGTCCAGTCTTCTTTCCTGGTCCCGCCAATGTTGAATCGTGCAATAGAGACAAAGAACCTTTGCCTTTCAAGTACTTCAACATTCCAGAGTCACACAAGTGTGTTGGTATTTACATTGACTTAAGTGGCGCAAAGGTTTGGCAACGATTGACGGAAACTGGATCTGATCAAGAATTCCTTGCAAAAGTCTCTTTCAATCAAGGGTATCTGCGCCGCCAACGTAATCTGATTCATTTAGCTCTTCCTTCCACAAGAGACGTCTACCGCGACGTTCCCGAGTTCACGTCTAGGCTTAAGGGACCTAGCATTACAGAAATTCAGCTCAATTTTAAGGTCAATGTTCATGGAGTTGAACGAGCGGTAAGCATTCAGAACGAGCCAAACTGGTTTCAAATCAGTGGTGCACTTGATGGCCAGATGATTCCAGATCTCTTTCCATCCAAGTCTGGTTGGCGACAGTAGGGCGATTTGTTCCTTGTATCCATTCACTTCTATTTTGGTGCGCACAAAGGACGAAGTGTTGAAGATAGTTCAAAAAAAATTATTAACATTGGAGAAAACCAAATGAACCAGAATTCCTATATGAAAATTAAAATGACCCTTTTAGCTAGCGTATTCTTTAACTGCGGCAGTTTAGTGCTCGAAGCAAAATCATTCTCCGTTTTAGACAGACTTCCAAAGGAAGTTTTGAAAGAGAAACTTGCAGCCAAATCGCGCAAGCTTGCTGACAACTGCACAAATTTCGCTGGCGATTGGGTCGGACGCTGTTACGAAAGAAACAATTAAGATAAATTTGAAGAATCCAAAATTACCCTCACACAAAATGGATGTAGCTCCATGGGCGAAGGAATCTTAGAAGCTCCAAACCACGGCGCCGTCTCCGCGCAAATCGCTCATCCAGTTCAAGATTGGGAGCATTTGAATGGAAATATTTCATTGAGTGGCGCATGGAACGATGCACAAACAAAATTTACCGTCGTAGAACAAATGACAATCCCCGCGCTATCTATGCACTTCATAACATCGAAGTCTTACCAGCTAGATGGGGATACTCTGGCAGTTTCAGATAGCGATCACGTAGCGATGTACAATGAGTACGGTGTGCCGCAAGACGACTTTAATTTAGTAAAATACGATTGCAGGTACAATAAAAGGCAAAATTAATTTCTTAGAATTGAATTTTTTGAGGTCCTGAGTTTTGGGCTCAGGACCTCTATTTCTATGAGCCTACTTAACACCCAATCGAGCCTTTTCCGAGTTCTGCCTCTGAAATCCAATATCAAACTCAAAAGAAAAATCTCGGCCTCCTTGATGGCATCCGTAACAGTTGGAAGAACTTCCATCTGCAGGGCCATTGAGGCGGCCTCCGTTTCCATTTGGCTTCAGTTCATCAGACACAACGATTGTTTCAGCAAGTTGTGTTCCCCATTGGACGCCAAGAGGCTCCATACCTTGCCAGTATCCTTGCGGATTCGCTTCTGAAAGAATTTTCTTAGGATTGTGAACAAACACGCCAAAAATCCAGTCTCCAGGATTCGGGCCAAACTTGAGCATGATGTCGTTTTGAATATGATACATTGTAGTAAGCTGGCGCGGTTCATTCGTAGAGCATTTCCCTCCACCATTGATCCAGGCTTGGATTTGCATTGCTGTTGCGATTTCTGGAACTGCTGCAGGGTCAGCAGCGGCAAAGAGCAGCTTTGATGAAACTGTTCCAACTGGAAAAACAGCTTTCGGAGGATCAATATTTGTCCCAGCTGGAAATGCCTGACCAATTGCAAAGGCACCTGGTTCGTTAAAAAGTGCTAGACCCCATTCTTGCCCTAAACAGGTACTTCCAATTCGTACCGGCCAGGAAAACGGACCATTCAAGTCGATTCCTTCGCGAGTTAGACCCCAAATACTATCTCGACCACGTCCATTGTTTGTAGCTTTGGCACCCACGGATTGGAGCCAGGGCATATGATACCAACGTTTCTTGCTGATCTCGCCGCCACCTGCATGGCGAAACAGATTGTTAGGATCTTTGCTTTGATCGTTCATATCTTCGTAAATATAGGTCTGCATCGCATCCAACCAACGCTTTGCTTCAGCCTTTGCAGTAGTTGGATCGCTACCTTTGAGAATGTCCATGTTTGGAAATGGTGGTTGTGTAGTCAGGTAATCTGCAGTGGCAGGATAGGCACCAGACATTTTAAACTTTGGTAATGCAACCAGATCCGCTGGCATCTCATCAGAAGATCCAAGAAGGCCACCAGTTGCACTTCGGTTGTCAACGGGACTTAACTCCGCATCAACGGTAGGAACAGTTTCGCCTTCACGTAGACTAGACTTCGAATCTCTAAGTCTGCAGGTACTGGAGCTTACCAGTAATATGCACATGACGACATATCTGAAAACATTGGTTTTGTCTAAATGAGTCATGTGTATCTCCGGATGATCAGTGCGAAAAATTTACATTCTTTCAATTCTGCTTCATCGGAGAATTAAGGGCAGACTTAAGGTGCACCCATGAAAGTGGCCACAAAAACTTGAGGAAAACCAAAAAGTAGCCAATTAAGCCAATACTGCATCTCGACCATATTAGACATCATAATTCGAGGGAATTCGAGGGACACACGACGTAACTCAAACTCATTGAGCTTTCAATTCGAGGAATTCGAGGGACACACGACGTAACTCGAACTCATTGAGCTTTCACCGCACTCCTTTTTGGGCCCTGGCTTCTTTGGCGTTGGATCAATCCCTGTGATTCTCTTTACAAGTCCTAGGAACTCTTTTGATCCACGTGGGCGTCCCGTTCGAGTTGCACTTCGAATGATGTCGTAGGCGTCTACATTTACCAGTTTCAAGGACTGCGAATCTGAATTTCTACTGACCCATTTATACGAATATATGTCTTCAACTAAGTTGGCTCGAAGAGGATTTAACTCGATATAGGCAATGCAATTTAAATAATGTTGTTCACTGAGAGGAACGGAAAAAAACCGTCCCTGCCATAGGTATCCACGCCACCCCATTTTAAAATTAAGGTAACGGGTGTATCGTTCATGAAGTTTGGACACCATCGAAATCAAAGATTCGCGACTAGGTGGCACCAAAAGAAGATGTACATGATTTGGCATGAGGCAGTATGCAGACACATTCACGCTGTATTGCGTTGAGAGTTGTTCCATGGTTCTTAAGTAATACAAATAATCATCGTCAGAAAAGAATGTTTGCTGACGACGATTACCACGCTGTGTCACGTGGTGCGGGTGGTTTGGCATGACTATTCTTGCAGTTCTCGGCATAGGCAGGGAAAATAGCTCACTATGGTAATTTACGGAAGAGACATGTTTATTTTTATGCGGACTAGATCAAGTTACGTCGTGTGTCCCTTGAATTCAACCTCTTCCGATAAGCTTCATAGGTATTGGAGTTTGTCGACGCTTGATCACGAATGTACGGTGCCATACTGACTCGAAAGCGAACCCAAAGCTGCTTGGGAGTCCACCAACTAAATGCCTGGGTTGCCAAACTAGTGTTAGACATTCCTGGAAGTGGATGCAATGATAAAATAATCTCACCTGGCGATACAGCCTCACCAAGATCTAGGTTCTTCACGTTGTCTTCGCTATCTGATTCATTGGAGTTCTTGTGATCCAATCGATTTTGCATCTTAAGGTTAGATTGATCAGAAATCCCACATGATGTAGAAAAACTCATGCAAACGAAGGCGCACAACCACATCATATTATTTTTCATTAAAAGTCCCTTTTGAGCAATTTATTTTCTACCTCCTATCTCTATCGTTCATTTAAATTCAAATTTTAGATAAAAGCGCTAAGACATCAAAATACCGATGTTTTATCCGCTGTGAAATTTGTCCTTTGCCATTAAACCAAATCGTGTTTATTCCCAGACTCTTTGCACCAGAAACATCAGCATGTAAGTTATCGCCAATCATAATAACCTGATCAGGCTTAGTTTTAAATCTGGCGAGACTCATCGCATGCTGAAAGATCAATGGATGTGGTTTCAAGTAACCAACTTCATCGGAAACAATTATCTGGGACAAATACTTTTCAAATGACGATTTTGCGATTCTTGACCTTTGAGTTCTGGCCTCACCGTTGGTAACAATCATCACCTCGTAACTCTTTTGTAAAAACTCTATAAGTTGCAACGCACCAGGTATCTCTATCGAAACTTGGGACAATAAGCTCAGATATTTCTGGTTTGCTTCCAGAGGCGATAAGCTAGTTCCAATAACCCGAAAAAATTCTTCGAACCTTCCATATATCGCGTCTTCCTTGGAAATGAGGCCTTGTTCACAACGACTCCAAAAATCCGCATTGATATCTTTGTATATCTTCCGATTCTTAAGATTATCCTCAATATCAATGAACCGAAACAAGCCTTTCAACGCAAAATCTTCAGCGACGGTAAAATCAAGTAAGGTATCATCTAGATCTAACAAGACCAACTTAAGGCTCATCAATGAACTCCTTCTAGGCCAACCAATCAAAGCCGCCGAAAACTCAATCGCGAACTAAATCATTTAACTTTATCACAAAAGATCCGAATGCCTACATTCCCGTTTCTTCACGTATTCGCGGTCCAAGTCTGTCTAGTGATCAACCAGGCTAGGTTCTCAATCCAGGACTGATTTATTTGTATGGCCGTTCTTCTATCTGCGAATTGGATGTGCGATAATATAGAGTCAAATACATTAGAGCTAAAATTTGTTGACTGAATCCATGG
>JAPLFV010000416.1 GCA_026390495.1 Pseudomonadota bacterium
AGGGTATAGAGTGAGAGGCATATTTCGTCTCAAATATGTCTTTCGTAGGTACACGGTCTTCAAGAGCGATTTTTTCTATTTTAATTTCACCTTGGTAGCGATCAAAGACCAGTCCAAACTTTGTTCCTCGATCAAAAATTTTTTTATTCATTGTTTCATTCCTCCGTTTTTGGAGCGGCAGTATCTTGTTTAGAAAAATCATCATGATAGCTTAATGCTTGATTTAAAAGCAAATCATGGACGAGAAACGAAAACATCTTAGGATTTGATAGATAGGGAATGAAGGGTTGACTTGCCCCTTCATCGCCATCAAAAATCAATAGAAAATCATCCGTGCCAAATGAAATGGAATCTTCTATAAGGAAGGAGAGTGCCACGGGTAAGTTTCGTGGTGTAAAATGTTTTGGAATGACGACAAAGACACTATTACTGACGCCAGTAGAACTCCAAACGCTATGTGTTTTTATTCGATGCGCGATTATTGTTTGATCTTGAACCTGGACACACTTGGTGACTGTGTGGTGATAGGGACCGAATTTAGCAAGCTCTGCGTTCAAAATGGGGTGACTGCCATCAAATCCTACAAACGCCTCATAAAGCTCAGGTGTGAAGGAAGACGCAATTTTGCGGCGATCGGGAGCGGACAGTTCATTAATCCTGGCAGCTTTTTTTGATTCATTTTCCTTGGAGGTGGATGAGAATTCATTTTGCGAAGAAATTGAAAGTTGACATGAGTCAACAACTCTTGAATGACTCTGTGTTGATATCGCATCCGCAAATTCAGTAGTCGATGTGACGGCTTTTTGCCAAATAAATGACAAATATCTTGGAAACATTTCCGATTTCTGCATTGTGGCCTTTGCTGTTTGTATACTTGCAAAGAGCATGTCAACATATTTTCCTTTTTTTTCTGTTAACGAAGCACCGTCGGCAAATAGCCAAGACTGTTCTGATACTCTCTTTAGGTTTACATGGAGAATTGGATTGCCATATTCGTCGTCTATAATCCGCCGTTGGGTTAGCAAAATCGATTCTTTTGATTTATTGGTAACTAAATGATCCTTAAGGATGGCGCCAAATGGTGAACGCCTAGACCCCTTTAACAATCCACTATGGGTCAATAGCGCTGCAAGCTCCCTTCTGGAGACAAAAGATTTTCGATCAAGTGCGGGCGAGACTAATTCTAAGTATTGATTCCATTCTGAAAATAGTTTTGGATCGCCAACAAGTACTTTCAAGCCAAAGGTAGAATTGTCAGACCAAATAACAAGAAATGGAATTTTTGGCTCGTTGCTGTATAGTATTTGTCCGGGAATGATTTGAATACCTTTTGTTGGACGGTTAACTGATGCTGTCATGCCACCAATGCCAATGTTATCAATTCTAACTTGGAATTTTATTGTTGTATCGTCGTATGTGAAACACTCTAATGTAAGAGTAGCTGATGAAGCTGAGCGCCTCTCATGTTCTCGTTTGGCAATGTTTGAATTACTATTAGGCACCAATTTTAATATTGTTCTAGAAACACCGTTATCTAACAATTTTGTGTCACCAAAAAGACATTTGGTATAGAAAACATCGATGGTTGAATCTATCATTCGAATGATTACCTGTACCTCTTCATCTTTTTTAAAGACGGTCTTAGCAGACGATTCTATTGCCAAGCAATCCTTGTTAATGTCGATGGCATATCCATAGGTTACGGCTCTTCGGCCAATAATTTCCGCTGAGAAATTTTTTGCAAGAAATGAATATCTACTTTCACTTCTGAGGTCTTGCACTTCTATTGAAAGTGGAAGCGCCCAAAATTCTTTGTGGAGCTTTTTTAGTTCAAAAGATATTCGCTGTCCAGCGTAGCAGCAGGTGCATCTTAGATTTGCGTTAAATCGATCTGAATTTTTTATCTCTATTGCGCTTTCCTCAAATGGCATCTTGAATTCATATCGAATCGATGTTTGATTTATCGCACCCGTTTCAATGCATTGAGTAATAACTACTGCATTTGAGGCGTCAAGCTCAGCCAACAAAGCAGCAATGAGTCTTGGCAAGCCAATATCTAGCCAATCAGTATCACTAATGATCGGAAGTCGATCTGAAGCAGTGCTTGATATTGCTATCAATACTCTTGAGGTTCCCACGTAGAGCTGCTTAGTTATACCCTCTAATTTGCAGACTTCATCAATTCCTTTGCCTATGACGTCAATCTGTCCAAATGAAGAAGTACCAACAAGCCCAAAAAAGTAGTCGCCAAAATGAAGTACCGTTCTAATTCCCGTGCATCCAAACTCCCGGGCAACTATGTTTGCTCTTTCTACTACTTTTATTAGACTGGAAAGAAGCGTAGGATGATTTTCAAGTTTGGTGTTTGAGCCATCCCAAGTTGCAATGATTGCATCACCTATAGTTTTTCGTATTTTTCCGTCGAGATGAATATGCACTGATTTATTCACTTCATCATAGAAGTATCCATAACATTTCGCCTTGTGCTCGGTATCTCCTTGCAGATTCGAACTTCCAACTAGATCAAAAAGGAGTAGAAAGGAGGTTCGAGGAGATCCAATAGTGGTTGGTAGTGTTTCCGATTTTGCAGCAGATATAATTTTCTCTCGAACGTCATCGTCGCCGATTAACCTATTCGCAAGTTTTCCTAATGCCAACACCGATGTCTTTTGATGTAGTACAGTAATTGCGGCATCAAAAATTGCTTCAGTGCCTTCTATTATCTTCATAATTCCAGGATCTTTAGGGGCATCCATTCGCTTTGAAATCATCGTCAAAACAAATTTGGAATCTGCAGTTTTTAGAGGTACTGCAAGAAAAGTTCTTGTATCGATTTTCGCCAAAATCTCTACAGTTTTAGGATGCAGTTTCTCTTGGATTTCCTCCCAATCTTTCAGATAAGAGGATTTTCCCTCTCTAAAGGCCACAACTGTAGGTCCGAAGGACTTCTGCGCTTTGTTACTTAAATTGAATGGTGACGATTCAAATGCATGCCAATGTTCTTTTTCAAATCCCGCCTGACAAATAGCAACTCCTTGGTCGCCTACCCATTCATGCAGCATAGTTCTTAGACCTGTGATTTTGTGGACTGAGTCGCAGAATCTTTGTAAAAAATCAAGCGTTGATGATGAGTATGGAATAGCATCTCTTAAACTCGTCATTAAACTTGTGGCATCAGCTGTGTTTGTTTTTAAATTCTGTAGCACAACAGATGAAAATACTGAAGCTAAGGTGTCAATCACGGCTTTTCCAGTCTCACGTTCTTCATCAATTTCGCCTATTCGTATCAGACGGTCGATATGTTTATCGTGAAAGCTTGTTAGCATTAGAACACCCATATTGTTTTGGTTCACACGAATTGGTGCAATGCATATGTAGTCAGACGATTGTAAATGTTTTGAAGATGGGATTTCAAGTCGCTTGGAAAAATCAGAATATTTTTCGAACCAAGCTTCGTCTCCGTATACAAAAGCTCTAATTGTAACAGCGCCAGGTATTCTTCCATCATCATGAGTTGTGAATGAATTATTGTTCGAAGTGTAGGAGTGAGTAATTGGGCGCGCAAATGGAAGATTGATTAGAATACTCACTCTTCCCGCGCCGCAAAGGTTTGAGATTAGAGGTAAGCTGGCTTTGATTGTTTCTGGGACGTTTCCTGAATCATATTCATTTGTGTTTGACAAAATGGCTTCTATTTTTGAAAGTGCAATGTCTCTTGTGAATCGTGAGTAGGCCCTTGATGCAAGTCCCAGAACTGAGGTTGCGCCTAGGTCTGCGACCAAGAAGCTCAGGGAAGATATAAGCACAGGTTGAAAGAGATAGGTTGGAGGTATATCCCTGATCAGTTCAAAGCCTGACATAAACAGAGGATCCCAAAAAGAAGGAATTAATACAATTGCGGACAGGATCTTTTTTCTTTTCCACAGTGAATGAGACATAAACAGCATAGTAGCTGTATAGACTGATGTCCAAGCTATTCCAGCTCGTAAATGGTTCCATTGACTGTTTACAATTGCGGTCAAAATCAAGACAATTAGTAGTGAACTTAATTTTATGCTTTTGATTTTCTTTTGTAAAAGAGGCGCTAAACTTGGGCATAGCACAGCAACTACTATTGACGTCCTCAAAATCCTGCTGCGCATTTCCCCATCTGGCATTAGTGAATCAACAGTCCCGCTTCCGATCGCCGACACAATTGCAGCGGCAACTGCGCTCACCGCAATCGTTATTAGTTCTTCACGATTTTTTATTCCATTTGCTCCTGTTTTTGGAGCGAGAAATGCAGCAAAGAGCAAAACCCCTAAGAGTCCAAAGCCTGCCATTGTTGTGATTGTGGATATAGTAGGGGAGATATCTGGAATACTAAGAACGCCCTCATGATTTGTTGAGCGTGGTAGGATGCCGATGAAGTATCCCATTTTAACGGCCTTGGGTTTGGTTATTGTCAAGGTATATGTGGATCCAGGGGTTACTTCATAGACTCGAAGACCACTCCATGAGTCAGCGGTTATACCTCTAACACGCGATATTGGAAAAACTTGTGCGCCCGAATCTTGAACCTCCAGTTTGTGTGTTCTCATCAAGTGGCCTAGCAAAAGTAATTTTGCCTTTGGTGTTATAGACCATTTGCCAGTGCAATTTGCTTCATCACAACTGTCAGCAATATTGATTAAATTTTCCTTTTCAGCATGCATTAGATTGAGGCGTAAATGTATAAAGGCCGCCTGACTCAGATAAGCGACCACGATCAAGAGAACAAGTGTATTCAGTACTCGTCGAATTTTTAATTCATTTGGCGAGACTGGTTTCATCCCGACCTCTTTACATATCGAGGATCGATTTTATCAAGGAATGCATGAATCGCCTGGTCCTTTCTAAAGGTTGCGATCATCAAGATCTCTTCAATATTTTTATAGCTGCAAGACGATCGAAATTCAAAGGTGCCATGCCTTGTTGGTCTAATGTACGACATATCTCTTACTGCAAAAAATGGGTCATTTGGAAATAGTTTGGATGATGAGTTTAGCAAGTCCACATAGTCATTTAGTGAAGATGGAACTTTGGATGGTGTTGTTCTTAAAAGATATTTTTCGCCAAATGCTGTCTCGTAGAAAGTCGATCTGACATTTGGATATACTTTACGCTGAAACTCTTTGGCTCTTGTGAATAGTTTTTGTGCTTTCGGTTCCCATTCGTATAGTTTTGGAACTTTGGAAAGAGATTCTTCATTGCAGCAGTTAATATGAACATGTGTAGCAGCAATCAGGGCCGGAAAGAAAGCCAATGCATTACACGAGGAATGTTGCTTGGACTCCACCTGATATCCACTCAACCTATCCAATTCCACCAAATCCATTTTTTCAGGAACATCCGGTAGGCAGCTAAGATCTAATCTTTCTAGACCTACCTTAGCCAATGCTTGGTCTACATCATGGAATGTCGATTCGAGAAGTGCCCTTATTTCAGGAATAGTGTGTCGTGGCGGAAGTGCGATTTCTAAAATATGCCATGCAAAATCCGGTTTGATGGCGATAAAGCCATTAGACGTGTCCTTGCTGACTCGACCAGGTTGATCTTTGAGCTGCCGATCCACATATCCACTGTTTGAAACCAAGTGA
Organism: Pseudomonadota bacterium; assembly: GCA_026390495.1. Classification (GTDB taxonomy): domain Bacteria; phylum Bdellovibrionota_B; class Oligoflexia; order Oligoflexales; family RGVZ01; genus CAMDKS01. The sequence goes on from JAPLFV010000416.1 coordinate 5,619, forward strand.
TTTATGACTTCAAGGTATTGTGCTTTTGAAGCAAGTGTAAATGTGTCACCGTGCACTTTGGCTATAAAATATTCTATCTCAAGACCGATCGTTAATTGGTTTGGATCGTAGTTCCAAAATGGAACGCGTTGATTGCTAAACCAATAATTTCGAAGCCGCTCAGGCGTCATCAAATCATTAGATTTTTTTTCAATAGAATCGCTCAATGAAACCTCATAGGTATTTGGATCCTTTGAGGAATCGGATGTTTTGCCAACAGACTGAGATTTATTGTTAAAGATGTTTTTGAGTTTGCGACAAAAATCTCGATGAATCCTGGAGTTTTTCTTAGGTTGAAACCCCAAAATTTAATTGCATTTAAATGATTCAATTGGCTGCAAACCTTGACACCTCGAGGCCTTTTGTGTTTCCATGACGTTTCCAAGATTAAGTCAATTATATTTTTATAT
>JAPLFV010000100.1 GCA_026390495.1 Pseudomonadota bacterium
GTTGTGACACAGTTAAAAATAGGATTCTAAAACAGTCTGAAGACCAAAAGTTAAAGTAATAATACCGCAATTAATGGAAACCCAATTACCTTTACAACAACAGGCACTACAACAACAAGCACATTCTATAATGCTAGTTTAACTTCAACAAATACTCTAGCAGGTCCAAACATTAGAAACCTATCTAATAAAATAGAAACCGGCACAACTGAAAAGGGTAGTAGTTCTGACCAAACATTCCAACATACAAACAAAACATTCAATTCGTTTTCGTTTTGGAATGTAGCTTGGCAAATTCTACCAACATCACAAAAACAATCTACTCAGCTGCTGAACCAGCAACATATCGACTTCTAATACGAGCGGACTTGCCTGACAAATCCCTCAAATAATACAGCCTAGACCTTCTCACTTCACCTTGAGCTAATACTTCTACTTTATCCACCATTGAACTGAACAAGGGAAAAACCCGCTCAACTCCAATACCACCCGCAGATATCTTTCGAACAGTAAAGGTGGAATTTGCAGTGCCTTTCTTAAAGCGAGTCACTACTCCTTCATACAGCTGAATCCGAAATTTTGCTGAATCTGCGCCCTCTTGGATTTTGTAATGGACGCGAATTGTATCGCCTGATCGAAACTCAGGATGTTTCTTTACATTTGCAAATACTTTTTTCTCAAACACCGCAATTAATGGACTTTTCATTTAACACCAGCCTAAACGTTGTTAATTTTATCTATACTATTCAAGGGAATATAAACAACTTCCGCTATTTTCAAGAAGAGCTTCATATCCCAGAAATGCAATGATGGTCAAGGGATTATTAAAAGCCTACGCCCTCAACGGGCCCCAATTCTTAGAATCTTTTGAATTCAATCCAAAAGAGCTCTCAGACCTGTAGTCTATCGCAATCAATCCCAAATCTTCTCTCGTCTGAGTCGATATTTCCTCTCGAAACTGAGGCAGAATAGATTGCTCCATCAGCTCTAAATGACAGCATACTAACCCTGCGAATTCTTTACGTTTAGCATCACTGAGCTTACGATTTTTCCGAACCGAAACACAGAGTCTCTTCAGACTGTTTGTCTGGTCTCCAGCCTCAGCCAATTCAGGTACACCCCTTCGAGAAATCTCAGCCAATTCAGGTAATATCAAATCATCTGCTACTTTTGTGAGCAACTCTACGCGGTCCAAAAAGCTAGCCAGCACATCGTCATCAAAAATTTCAGAATCACTACCAAAAACCCCTCGCAACTCGTGCTTTACGATAGCAAATTCCTCTTTTAAAAAATAAAGGACATCCATTGACCTTGACCTCGCAAACTTTGAATTGACTCACAGCAAAATATTTACTCTGTTCTAACAAACCGTTTATCTAGTTACTTTAGTGACAACATGCAAGCACCTAATTCGTCATAATACAAATTCAAACAAACAGAAATATGTTTCTTTAAAGTGCTTTAACATCCTATTAATCAATTCTATAAAATAACTGCATTTACATAACAGGCAAAATTGTGGACACTTTAGACTCATTCAGGGAGGCACAAACGAGATATGAACCTCATAGCATCGATCAAAGAATGCATCCAAGCAGGACACCCTGTGACAGTCGAGCAGGCCAAAGAACTTTATGAATCTGCAACTGACGACGAAATTCAGGCACTTAGTCTCATCGCTAAGGCTAGATTTCACAAATTAGACGAGGCGACGTACCTGATCATGTCGATCGTGAATTATACAAATATTTGTGTTGCCAAATGCAGCTATTGCTCCTTCTATCGCTTGCCACATGATAAAGAAGGATATCTGCTGAGTGAAGATGACGTATCGCGAAAAGTATCGGAACTAAAAAGCCTCGGCGGAACCTTAGTGGGCTTCAACGGAGGATTTCACCCGAAGTTGCGAATTGAAGATTATGCAAAATTGTTTAGAGGCATTCGAACTAGATTTCCAACCCTAGAGTTTTACGAAATGACCGTAGCTGAATTTATGTTTAGCTGCAAAGTTTCGCGGATCACCTATGCAGAAGGTGCCAGAATCTTAAAAGATAGTGGTACTAAATGGGTTACTGGTGGAGGTGCCGAAATTCTAAATGATTCTTTTAGAAAACGGCACAGCCCAGGAAAGTACTCTGTCAAAGATTATTTCGACGCACAAAAGGAAATATTGGATTGTGGTCTTGGAAGCACTGCGACGATGGTCATAGGTTTTGATGAATCTATTGATGAGAGATTTGACCATCTCAATGTTTTGAGAGACTTTCAGTCAATGAACCACAACAATCTAGCAAGTTTTCTATGCTGGACCTACAAACCGTATAACAATGAACTGGGAGGAGCAGAAATACCAACTATTGAGTACCTTCGATGGTTAGGAATCTGTCGCATATTTTTGCATAATTTTAGAAATATTCGAACCTCAGTCTTAACTAAAAATACTGATGCATTGATCGCATTAAAATACGGTGCCAATGATTTTGATTTGCCGACCGAAGATGAAGTCACTCAAAAGGCCGGAGCATCGATAAGTCGTGAGTTCGATGCTATTTTAAAAGTTGCTAGTGATTTGGGTTTCAAGGTTCGCCATAGGAGCCCATGGCCGACCAGAATTCAGTAAAAACGGTTTCGGCAGGAATCGAACCTGCAACCTCACCTTCGGAGGGTGATGTGATATCCATTTCACCACGAAACCAAGTCGTTTGGCAGTAGCAAGACTAACTCATATTTTCAATGCAAAATCATCTTCGAAATAACTTTACACTGATATTTAGCAAAAAAAATTTGCAATTTCAGATAGTTAATGCCACCATTTTCAAATACCTAATGGACAAAATTTTTCAAAAAAGGATCTCTCAATGAGAAAGGGCTTTATAATTTTTGCACTGATAGGGGTCGCACTCAATCTGGCCCTAGGCTTCCAATGGTTTCCTGGTTTTTGGGGGTTGCTATTTTTACTTCCTATAATATTAGTTGGCGTTCACGATATGGTCCAAAGTCAACATTCGATTCGAAGAAACTATCCAGTCCTAGGGAGGGCCCGATGGATATTGGAATCAATTCGACCCGAAATTCAGCAATACTTTATAGAATCCAACACCGACGGTAGGCCGTTTAGCAGGGAGCGTCGCTCACTAATTTACTCACGCTCTAAAAATGAGATAAGTACACTTCCATTCGGCACCAAATTAGATGTCTACGCGACTGGATATGAATGGGTAAACCATAGTCTTGCTCCAAAGCATGTTAACTCTTTGAGTTTAAGGAGTTCAATTGGAGGTCCTGCTTGTAAACAGCCTTATAGTTCTTCCATATTGAATATTTCAGCGATGAGCTTTGGGTCACTTAGCAAAAATGCAATTCTAGCTCTCAACGAAGGGGCAAAACTCGGAAATTTCGCTCACTGCACCGGGGAAGGCGGCCTTTCTCCTTACCACTTAGAAGGCGGCGGAGATGTAATTTGGAATATCGGAACCGGATACTTCTCTTGCAGATCTCCATCGGGAGAGTTTGACCCATCAAAATATGCAGAAAGAGCCAATCATCCAAACGTGAAGATGATTGAGTTAAAATTGAGCCAAGGAGCAAAACCAGGACATGGAGGAATCTTACCCGCCAAAAAATTAACTCAAGAAATTGCGGACATTCGGGGTGTTCCTATGGGAAAAGACGTTTTATCGCCTCCTGCCCACACTGTTTTCAGTGATCCAATTGGACTTTTGCAATTTATTGAAAAGCTAAGACTGTTGAGCGGAGGAAAGCCAGTAGGATTTAAACTATGTATTGGAAAAAGAAGAGAGTTTTTAGCGATTTGTAAAGCCATGCTCGAAACTGGAATCCTTCCCGATTACATTGCCATCGACGGCGGGGAAGGCGGTACAGGAGCCGCTCCTCTTGAGTTTTCAAATCATGTCGGCAGTCCTCTCAATGAGTCTTTAGTATTTGTTCACAATGCACTCGTCGGAATTGATGTAAGGCAACATATAAAGCTTTTGGTATCGGGACGGATATCTACAGGCTTCGATATAGTGTCGAAGATATGTATGGGAGCAGACATCTGTTATTCTGCTAGAGCCATGATGATGGCTCTAGGATGTATTCAAGCTTTACAATGCAATTCCAACAAATGCCCTACCGGTGTTGCGACTCAGAATCCATGGCTAGTTCGAGGACTTGTAGTTGAAGACAAGAAGCACAGAGTAAAGAACTATCACAACGGGACGTTGGAAAGTATCTGCGAAATACTTGGAGCTATGGGAGTCTCTCAAACTTCTGACCTTCGACCTTGGCACCTTATGCGACGCTTCGGTCCATTTGAAGTAAAACACTATGGCGAAATATTCGAATATTTAAATCCAGGCGATCTATTGAAGAGTAATTTGCCAAAGATTTTTGCTAGGGCATGGCAAATGGCGCGACCAGATTCATTTGATTCAGTAGGATGAGCTTGGTCATTCGTCTTAGTTTACTATTTAATTAATAACTTAAATAAGTAAGAAATTTTTACAAATTGATGTGGCATGGCTTGGCACCTTCCTGAAAGGCTTTGACTCGACAAGATGAATCACCATGCCTAAAATTGCCGATTTCTCTTTGCATCGAAATGAAAGAGACATTTTCATTCATAGTACATAAGAAAATTTCTAACCGTTAATTTGACCATCACAGGTCAATGAAAGAACTAAGTCCGGGCCCTCTTTCTTAAAGCAAAAACAAACAATGCCGACACGCTTATAATCGCAAAAACTAGCAATATTAATCCTCGATAGCTGCGCTTTGAAAGAATGCCCATGGATTCATTGTCATCAAATTTTGTCAATTCGTCGCGCAATGGAGCTACTAATCTCAAATGCTGACTTGGCAACTGACATCGATCATTACCGTCACTAAACAAGTCATTTAGCTGATTATCAGTTAGCCTAGTTAAGTCACGCAAATCCACCTGCATTTTGCAATCGCTCGTCATTGGTAAGGTATAATTTAACGTCATGATATAGAATGACAAATCCCAAATGGAATCAACTGTTAACAACTCTTTATAGCTACCCATTTCCGAGTGAGAAATACCACCAACTAACACGCTATACACAGCAAGGGGAGTTCTGATGCCCCTCAAAATTCTTGAATCTAAACTAATAGGCTTCAAATTCAATTTTTCGCCCAAAATGGGTACATCACCTTCAGAAATTTGATGGCATGACGTACATTTCATTTCCAATATTTGTTTTGCGTTTTCAAAATCCAATTTCTTTACCGGTGCGATTGACTGA
>JAPLFV010000170.1:0-8885 GCA_026390495.1 Pseudomonadota bacterium
GCAGGTTGTTCTGCTCAATGAGTCGAGTTTATTTGCCTTGCCGTGCGTCAACGATATATAAACCGCGCCGAATAAGTCAGCGCCTTAGGGAGGATATTATGAAAAAGTTACGAATTTCGAAAAAATCCCATAGCAGGATCTGTATAAATTCTGCACTCTACTTGCGACGTCGAAGTAAATTGAATAAAAAAGAATCCCAAGTCCTGTAACAGGGGCTTGGGATTTTTCTTTTGCGGCCGGCGCTGGGAACAACTCTCTTGGACTCTCTCTAAGCAAGATGCCTTTGCTGTGAAACCCGGGAACAATCCTTGGCCTAAATGTGCGCCAAGTCGCAAAAATCAACATGCCAGAAAGTTTCCAATACCCTGCCAAAAATTATAAACTAGTAGCAGAAAAACTAAATCAAACTGCAATTGACGAGTCCAATTTGTTGAAGTCGTTCTTACGTATTTTGTAGCTGCCAAGCCCTCATAGAACTCTGTTTCAGGAAATCACAAATCATGTCCAAAAATAAATTAATCGCTACAGGAATAACTGGGTTCTTGACGACGTTTTGTCTGATAGTGGCAATTTGCAACTTCAGATTGCCAGGAACGTATGTGTTTGCACTTGTTATCGGGATAGGCGGCATGTTTATAGCCTCATACCTAACAAATCGCAATCGCGCGGTTGGCTTTGCAACGTTGATGGGAGCGATCTTTGGGTTTGAGTTTTTTTTCATGGGCGGCAGCTATGATCTATTCTTTAAGAATCGCATACACAAAGGAGGGGTAGAAGAAATTGCCTCAAACACAGACGCGATAGGTTTTGAGATCATTGATGGAGCCACGGCAAATGGATCTGTTTCTTGGCTAACACAAGGTAGCGAGACCGACACTAAAGTTCAGTCTATGCGTTACAATTGGGAAGGTTATATGAGTCCTCTTTTGAAACAGAAAACGTCTGCTGATGACGATAACAACACCGTGTACGGCTGGTTGGCTTGCACGATGACCTCAGCAACTCCAGTCAAAAGGGACTGTAGTGTACGAAATCTTGGACCAAACATAAATCTATTGAGAGCGACCGGAGCAGGTCTATTAGGAGCGCAAAAGTATCTTGTCGAGAAATCGGGACTTCCCCTGTCAACCTTTCAGGGAGCTCCAATTTTCTATCCAGTAAAGTCTGTCTCAGAAACTCTTTTTGATCAAAGATTGATGATCATCGTGTTTATCCTCTCTCAGACAATTTTTTTTGGAGGGATTTTTTGGCTAATGGAAAGTCAAAAGTAACAAATTCTTAACTCATTTGAGGAAACAAAAATTGAAATTTTCAAAAGAAATGACAGCGATGTTCATCAAAGGATTGAAGGTTAACCACCCCGATTATCAACTCTTTCCAAATGAAGCAAGTTCCGGCAATTATTTGCTTCAGTGTATTCTGTTGAGTCCCACTTTAATTGCTGGACCAATAGCCTGGATAGGATTGGAGATAAATCAGTATTTGACAGATCCTGAGGCGTGGCACCGTAAACTTGAAATTGTTTTGTCGGCTCCTACAAATATGCCGATAACTTTTATTTTTGGATTGCTACTAGCAATTTTGTTTTTTATCGGCTTCCCTATTTGGGGAGTTGAATTGTGGAAGAGGTATTTTTTTCGTAGAAAAATGCGTCAACTGGAGAAGGAAGGGATTTATCAGTACGGCGTCTATCTTGATGAAACAAAACTCTTAGTCCGAGTCTACAATCGCGAAGACGAACTCGTTGAACATCACATAGAAAGATCATCTATCCAATCGGTTAGGGAGATGGTAAGTACCTTCTTCCATCCCAAGCAGCATGTAGGTATAGTGACACGAAGGCTGCTTATCACTTGGACCGAAAACCAAAAGTCTTGGTATATTGATGTCGATTGCGCATCCTTTAGTCAGGACGATTTTATAGCTTTAGGCCTAGCTTTGAACGTCGTTCCCGCCAAAGAAAAGAGCGTCTTTAAGGATTGACGAAGAGTTAGAAAGCGTTGGATGTCAGAATGACAGATTCCACAAGCGTAGAACATGTTCTTGGTTAAGCACTAAGAATTTGCGAAAAATTAAGAAGTCGGCCTCTAAGAGAACAGATCCAGTTGATCCTTGCCATTTGTATTCGGCACTCATCTGCTCCAGTCTTTGCGCTCCGCGGGCCGTTCATCATTTTACACACTTTCAATTTAAGTTTATTTCTTGCCACAATCATTGCGGACATCGATCGTGCCAACGGGGTTAATCGCATAGTCAATGACAACATCTGATTCGTTCAAGAAAACAATGGCCACGCTGTTCTTGCTAACAGCACCAGCAAGAGCCGCCATAGAATACATGTATTGCATGGTTTCATAACTTGATTGATTGCCTAGTCTATAAGGTTCTCCCAGTAGCTTTACAACATCAGCTCTAGTCGACACACAGCGGTTTAGCTTTTTAACATCTGATGTTTCAAAATTGCTGCCAACTGAAGCACAGGATGAAAGAGACACAAGGGAAATAATTCCGACAAATCTGAAAAAAAGTTTTAAACTCATATTGCACTCACCTCTTTATGTTATGCGAAAAAATAATAGAACGAAGTTGTCAGCTTCGTTCCTTTTGAAAAAAAAAATAAAAATTCGGACTCACCATAGTCATTTATATGACTTATCGAATCGTGTCAGATCGAACGAGAACAAACATTCCATCTGAAGCCTCGCCATCACTGCGTCCAGTGACAATGCGAAGGTGATCATCGACATAGGCGTTTTTAAGATTACCTTTGACGCCGATTGGCCCGTTAGGAGTATCTGGGCCATTAATTGCTCCAGACTCAACGTCATCGCTCAAATCAGACAGTTTTAGCCCAGATTCAAGCCATCCAGTGACAGCAATTGATCTTGTAAACTCGATGCGCAAAAAGCTTCCAGAATCAACAAACGATCCACGAAGATAATTTACAAAAGTTCCGAATGGAGCGACATTTTTAGAAACGTTGTAGTAAAAGCCATCAGCATCGACAACTTGATAAACTTGCGAGTAGTCCACAAAAGGTCCAAATCCATAGTCACTCCAAAGGCTATACCAACCACCTGCCACTTGGTGTAATTTTGCGGCTTCAGTTCTTTCGGGAGTGCATGCAAGCAGCCTATTCACAAGTGGCTGAAGTTCAGCTCTTACCTGAACGCGGTTATCGATCTTTGTCTGATTCGCAGTTGAAATCGCGATAATTTTCTTTTTGATTTTAGCGACTCCACGCTGACTGCATCTTAGGTCTGAAGACGCATCTGTCGTAGACATTCCAGAGTTTGCAAACGCAAATAAACCAATGGTTGCTACCAATACTTTAGGCAAGGTTCCAAATAAAGATTTCATAATTATTTCCTTTGCAAGAGAACGGTTAAATTGTTCTATAAATAATTTCGATATCTTCAAACAGTTATCAAAAATCAAAAAGCTTAGATACAACAATCGTGCTTAATTTTTAGGTAAATCTTAGTTTGGTCACTAGACAAACTACTGCATCATGTCAGCCGTATTTCAACCGCGCCAAATCGACTGATCATAGGATACTTTGCCAACCATCCATAGCTAAACTTGTACCGCAATCTTAACTCTTCGACAAAATAGATGCGGTTGCGATCAACTCATCCAAAAGAGCCATGGAGGCTTTTCCACCTAGTGAGTAAGGGTCTAGTTTTGGGTATTCGGAGTACTTCAACAAAGTCGAAGTATTGACCTTAGCAAGATCCACTTGCCCCATAGTCCAATTTGAAAAACGTCTTTCCAAAATATCTTCAAACAAAAGAATCTCAACGTCCAGATGCCTTGGGTCGGATGCAATTTTGTTGTAGAGCCGCGAAACCTCCCCGCGATTGCCCTCTAAAACCTGCATAAACATTTGACCGCTGTAACACAGGATGCCGGTGACACCGGCAGCTGGATTGTTTTTGCGTGATTGAACCAAAATTGATTCGATAAAAGTGCCTTCGATATCTTTTGGGGCACGACTGGCATAAAGTAAACGAACTAGCATTGATTTGACTCCGTATATCTATTTAAAATTGCTATTTTTTTGGGAAAAGTGAGAAGAACTCCATCCGCTGAGCCGGGTTCTTTAAAAAAGATCCGCGCATCACAGAGTTCGTCATTTTGGATTCTGAATCCTTGACGCCGCGCCAATGCATACAAAAATGATCCGCTTCCATGACAACAGCTAATCCATCAGGACGCATCTTCTCCATTAGAATATTTGCTAGCTCGGTGATCGCTTCTTCTTGAATCTGAGGACGACTCATCACCCAATCAGTTATGCGTGCGTACTTTGATAGTCCAATCAAATTGGAGTTTTCGTTTGGCAAAATACCGACCCAGACCTTACCCATGATGGGACAAAAGTGATGGGAGCATGCACTTCGTACTGTGATCGGGCCCACAAGAATCAACTCATTCAGATGACTGACGTTGGGAAACTCCGTCACTGTTGGAGCGGGTTGATACCGACCACGAAACACTTCATTCAAATACATTTTCGCCACACGTCTTGCAGTGTCTTGTGTGTTATGGTCGTGCTTTGTATCGATTACAAGACTTTCAAGAAGTGCTTGCATTTTTTCTGCAACCTCAACTTGAAGGCTTTCCAACTCTCCAGGCTGTATGAACTGCGAGATATTATCGTTCGCAAAGAACTTCTTTCCACCGGCAACAATCCTCGCCCTAATTTTCGCAGACACGGGACTATTTTCAAGGTTTGTTTTATTTTTTTGTTCTGAGTTTTCTTTACTCACAGCTATCTTCCTTACTAGGTCTGTTTGGCTTCATAACATTTTATCAATATGCAATTTGGTCTGTTAGACCCATCCAGCAAACGCTTTGAGATAATCCGCCAAAACGTTCAGATCCACAACAAAGAAATATCCTAAACCAATTTTCCATCGATTGAGCTCAATACTTGCGCCGCCAACGCCATCCCACTTTCAAATGCTCCTTCGATTCTTGGGCCTCCGCACCAGTCGCCGCAGGCGCCAAGTCTATGTTCTGAATCCCACAAAAATTTTTGGTTAAGAGCCTCAGTTGGTCTTGAATAAAGCCATCTATGGGATTTTGCTAGAATAGGTTTTGGCATTGTGGATAGGGTCACTCGCTGCGCTTCATAGACAAGGCGTTGAATCACATCGTCCTTTGAGATGTCTAGGTTCTTTTCCGCCCACTTTGACGTCGAATGCAGCACCCAGCAATCTAAATCATTAGGGCGATTTGGTTTACTAGAGTCACGGGCCATCCAGCCTAAGTCGCCCTCATTGATAAATGCACCATCGAACGGAACTTTCCAGCTGGACTCCAACGCTAGCATTACGGACCAGCAAGGTTCCATTTGTACATTTTTAAGTTGGTCTTTCCATCCACAATTGAGTGGAACAATCTTGGCTGTCTGGGCTGGAGGACAATTCCACAAGATCATGTCAAAGACCCCAAGGTCTTGGCCTGCTTTGGAGCGCAAACGATAAGCAGTGGGCTCGACTATGACCTCGGAAACTTCTGTATCGAACTCAATATCTAAATCCTTGGACAGGTACTGAGCCAGGTCTTCCATCTTAGGGATTCCAACATAGCGCTGCTCGTAAGTAACATCACGAAATTCTGCTGGTCTATCAATCGCTACAAATCGAGCATCCCATGGGGCCACAATCTTATCGTTGCACCAGGACTCCAAATGTAGACGCAGCATTGGGTTACGAATAGTTAAGTACTGCGCACCGTGATCAAACTGAGCGGTCTCACCTGCGGCTCTAGTTGACGTGCGACCACCGGCTCGATTTGATTTGTCAAAACACTTGACGCTGATTCCTCGATCTTTCAATACGCGGCAAAAACTCAGCCCTCCAAGGCCAGCGCCAATCATTGCAATGCGGGGAGGTATCTTCATAAAAGTTTCGTTCCTGTTTCGATTCAGTTACCAAAGACTTTACTCAATCTTCCACAAAATGCCAAGAATTGGAGAGGGCGATCTTTAAGATCCTCTGATTTCTAGTAGTCAATCAATGTGCCACATCCTTTGCAAAAGCTTTCGGCCAAGCAATCACCATCGGCGCCTCAATTGCCGGCAGGCCCTAGATTCGTCTATATTTTAGAGGACTCCGTGTCTCTAATCAAAAAACAGTTGATGCTAACAGCAAGAAAAACCATGGTGTAAAACTTCAGATTCATGATCGCACCTCCATTTGTCTTTCTTTAAAAATTCTTTGAAGTGTTCTTTCAAGAGCGGTTAGACTCAATATCCTGGGGAAAGCTCAAAAAGATTGGCACCACAAAGATAGTACCGTTAAGGCGTTCAAGGAATGTCTCAATCCCGAGACAAGTTGTCTCAAAATCAATACAGATTTAAGGAAAAGCCATCATCAAAGCAATGCAAATGTGAAGATTTTCATGATCGATTGCCATTCTAGGAGTGTTTTGCGCAATCAAACATCCGATAAAATCTAGGTACGTATATTGCAGACTAGAATCTGAAAGTTTTCATTTCCAAATCTTTTTGAAAAAGGCGGTCCTCATGCAATCATACAAATCAGTACTTTCGTCAACAGCTCTAATGGTCATTGGACTTACAGGCACACAAAGCGTTCTCTCACAACCTGTCGTGCAAAAACAAGAGGTCCGCGTTATCAACCGCATCTATCAGATTCTAGACAAAGATATGGTGAAAGTCACCTTTGATGAAAACAGCGCAAACATTTCTGATAGTAGCATGACTGCAGTCACTGATTTTGTAAAAGCGACTGCAGCAGAATCAAAAGTTGAACGCTACTTGGTCGCTGCATGGGCTGATAAAGAAATTCCTGCAAAAGGCCAACTGTCGAGTGGACAACAAAAACTTGCCACAAGTCGTGCAAATCGCCTTCAAAAAGCATTGGGCGCTGCAGGGGCCACGAACATCGCCACATTTGAAATGACAAGTCAACCCAACTGGATTCAAAAAACATTCAGCACCGAAACAGCTGAGATCAAAGGCAAAGGGTTGAGTGTTACAGACAATGAGATTCTTCTAAAAGAAATTGGCCAAAAAATTAGAAATAACGGTGGCCCTCGCACCGCTGTGATCATCGCAAAATTTAAAAATGAAGTTTTAACCAACTAACACAAGTGCATTTCATTCAATGACTTTAACACATAAAGTGAACGTCAAAACCAGTGGTGAATCATGACTCAGCTCGTACTGCTTAGACACGGCAAAAGTACTTGGAACCAACAAAACCTCTTCACTGGCTGGACCGACGTTCTACTTCAATGCATATGGCAAAGACGAAGCGCTGAGAGCTAGGCGATGCCTGAGGAATCATGGTTTTCATTTTGATGTAAGTTTCGCGTCGGTGTGGACAAGGGCGATTCAAACGCTCGGAATTGCACTTGATGTTTGGTTTTTTGGCGCTAAGTCTTAAAATCTAAGCGTCGCAAGTGAATCAATTACAAAACGAGGCCCAAATTCTGTAATACGACTTAGGACCTTTTGTTACGGATTCATATTCAAAATGCTAAATCGCAACGACCTTCCAAAGAAACATGGTCATTTGTAAAGTGAGTAGTTCCCATACCTTTGACATCGCCTTCAGTGTTTGTCGTCGGAGGATTCCAGGAAAGTACTACTTCTTTTCTTTGCCACGAGAGGTCAACGACAGGCGGTGTCTCTCAAGCGAACAAGAATATTCGCACCCGTTGTCATTTACGGTAGCCCAAACAAAAATGTTTCATCTTTTAATCGATCTAAAAACTGGCGCATTTCTAACGCTCGTGATTTAGCAAGTTCGCTTGCATAGAAACCGCTAAAAATACGCTTCGGAGCTTGCAAGAATAGCGATTCCAATAGTCCCATCGCTTTTTTTACAGTTGGAATGGAAGCTTCGTGACCAACGATCGAAAAAATCCTCATGACCGCCACGTTGCCCAAGAAGTCTAAACTATCAGCGTCATGAAGGAGGATCGCTTCGGCAGTCTTTGGTGCATCCGCGTTGTAGTAGCTATGCGTTAGAATTGCGATCTTAACGGCATCTGACTTCTCCATCGGAAAGCCAACATCTGCCAATATTGGGTCGATCACTTCAGTAGAGCGAACTGCATGATCAACTCCAGGTTTCTCATATGCTGGAAAACCACCAATATCATGCAACATTGACGCTGCAAATAAGACGTCATCGTCGAATGGTAGTTTCGCAGAGAATGCAATTTGCTTTGCGAGAGTATAGTTTCGCAGGCTATGTTCATATCCCCAAGCGAAATGCTGCAAATTAGTCTGAACAAAGGCACACATCGGCCTTCTCCACTCTTTTGCATCTAGGCAAGGGTTAGTTGGTGCAGGTATTTCTGTTTCAATTGGGGGTCTTTGACATTCTGATGGTGGTGGCTGGCCATTGCCAACACCGCATATGCATGGATTACACGCTGCACGCGCCCCATTGGACAAACTGAATAAGGCTCCAAGCATCAAAGCAAAAAAGAATTTCATCGTGATCTCCTTCAAAAGATTTTGTTCTTGAATTATAAATTGTCTTCGCTATTTGGGACTTAATAGCACGTTCGCAGGTAAGAAATTATTTGTAGCTGCGAATTCAATAGAACGCTTAATTCTTCTGCCCACATAAAAATTCCTCACAAAGCTTGCTCCTTTGTTCTATACAAAAACCACGGATATCAACTGATCCAAGAACGCCTGTTTCTGTTTGACAGGGTTTGCCAGCATCTGGGTCCATGTAACCAGCCAAAGCCGGAGAGTCAATCATAAGGCAGCCATCTGTACAGCCGTTGGCTGGGGTGCAATCAAGCGGCTTACAGGGATAACCAGCAAAAGCCAAAGTTCCAAATCCAAATAAAAACAATACTGTTGCCAAGACTTGCTTCATTTTTCGTAC
>JAPLFV010000170.1:8957-12046 GCA_026390495.1 Pseudomonadota bacterium
GGTATGCTATATATAATATTCATCTTAGATATACCTTGAGACTATATATGCGCAAGTTTTCAAACCTTACCTGGCACCTCCAAAAAATCCCGCATTTTTACACGGCCGCCAAATATGGCTCGATCCGTTTGGCAGCTAAGCATCTGATGATATCGCAGCCTTCGCTTAGCAAAAGTATTCAGTCTCTGGAGGAGATTTGTTCGGTAAAGCTGTTCTTACGAGGCCGCGGAGGAGTGAGACTGACGGCAGAAGGGAAAATCCTTTTCCAATTCTCAGAGTCACTGCTTAAAGCTACAGATGACGTGTCGCACTCACTTGGCGACGAAAACGCAAAGAATTTGCCGATTCGTTTTGCGACCCATGAGCTTTTTGTCCCGAGAATTTTCCCGCACCTTCAAGTGGGCTTGAATCAACAAGATTCTAGTATTAAATACTCGCTCATCACTGAAACATCGTCGTCAGCAATGATCCGTAAAATCATGGACTCGGAGGTTGATATAGGATTGGTGGTCGAAGGACAGCCAACGAAACTGGTTCAACGTCACAAATTAGCTACCGATTCATACCAATGTTTTGCTAGTCGGACATTTATAAAGAAACATAAAATCAAACCGACAAAACCCCTGGGGTTGGATGAGTTAGTCGATGGATTTCCCTTTATCTTCGCTCCCGATGTCACCGCAACATCAACCAAAACTATTGATCAATGCTTGTCTTTAACAAACATTGATCTAAGCTCTGCCTACAAGGTCACTTCGATTGAGTCCGTTTCAGCGTTGGTGAATGGCCACCTTGGTATCGGTCTGTTGCCGAATCGGTTTAGTCAACATCTCAGGAATTCTGATATCGAGTCAATTAAGGTAAATTTTGGAGACAACAAAAATACCTTCGGTGCGTTGACGCTATACGCGTATTTTGGAGAATCGATGCTCAAACGCAGAAAGCACCTCGATTTAATCTTAAAAATGACGTCAAAAATCCTCGAATAAGGCCCAATGCAAAGCGTCTATCCGAATTCTGTAACTGAACCAATGAGTCAATCAAACTCATTCTCATTTTGAATATAAAAATCGGTTTGAATTTAACGGGATGAAAAGAGATGGATTCAGCAAACGACTGGATGCGTTTTCAAGTAATGTGGGCTAAGGTGAAATGAGAACGGAGGCATTATGGACCGATTCAATGCAACAACCAAAAAGCTAACTTCAGCAACAATTCAGACGGCATTCAAGACTAAGTATTTATTTTTTACTGGTAAGGGCGGCGTCGGAAAGACCTCAATCGCCTCTGGGACTGCCGTAACATTAGCCGCAGCAGGAAAACGAGTTCTGCTGATAAGTACAGATCCAGCTTCTAATCTCGACGAAACACTTGGAATAAAACTTACAAATCATCCAAAACCTGTGCCTGGTGTGCCAGGTCTCATGGCTTTAAACATTGATCCGGATGTAGCCGCCGAAGAGTATCGACAAAGAGTCGTCGCTCCGATGATTGGTAAAGCCACCGACGAAGAAATTTCTGGTTTGAGAGAACAACTTTCCGGCGCCTGTACGGTTGAGATCGCAGCTTTCGATGAATTTGCAGCTTTACTCGCCGATGAAGGAGTTGCCCGTGACTTCGACACTATTATTTTTGATACAGCCCCAACGGGTCATACGATTCGTTTATTGAGCCTCCCAAAAGCGTGGACTGGTTTTTTTGATATCAACGAACGAGGCGCAAGTTGCCTGGGACCTCATTCCGCATTGAAGAATCAAGAATCCAGGTTTGCAGCAGCTTTTGATGCCCTCAAGGATCCAGATAGAACGACTGTCGTATTGGTTGCCCGTCCTGAATTGAGCACGCTGAATGAAGCAGCCCGCACTTCTAGTGATTTACTAGAACTCCAACTAACGAACCAGATTTTGGTCGTCAACGGTGTATTCCTGGCAACTGGCAAGAATGACCGATTGGCCCAGTCGCTTGAGAAGAAATCAACTGCCGCTCTTGACAAGGTGCCTCAATCCATCCAAAGACTGCCGCGCTATATTGTGCCGCTAAAACCATTCAACACGGTGGGGCTCGCTGCGCTAAAGAACCTACTTGAAGACACCCCTGCGTCTGAATTGCCGATAGGTGTGGCTGAAAAATCTCAGGGAGTCAAAGCAACGTTCTCACTCGCAGCACTAGCAAAAGACCTTGCCCATGACGAACATGGACTCGTTCTTGTAATGGGAAAAGGCGGCGTCGGCAAAACAACGGTAGCAGCAGCGCTAGCAGTTGCCGTAGCCAAATTTGGCAAGCCAGTACATCTGACCACAACCGATCCGGCGGCACATTTGGCGCAAACGATTGTTGGAACTTTACCAAATCTGACCGTCAGCAGGATCGATCCCAAAGAAGAATCGCGTTTATACACAGAAAAAATATTGGCCTCAAAGGGTAAGAATCTCGACGTCGATGGTTTGGCATTATTGCGCGAAGATCTGGCGTCGCCGTGCACCGAAGAGGTTGCTGTGTTTCACGCATTTGCCAAGACCGTGTTTGAAGCACGCCGAGGCATCGTCATACTGGACACGGCACCGACGGGGCATACACTCTTGCTCCTTGATGCTGCCGGTTCCTATCACCGGGAAATGCTCAAAAAAATGGAAGAGAGTGCGCCAGGAAAATTGACGACACCTCTGATGATGCTGCAGGATTCGACTCAATCGAAAGTTCTTCTAGTCGCATTGGCAGAGACAACTCCAGTCAGCGAAGCGGCTGCGCTGCAAGATGATCTTCGCCGAGCATCGATCGAGCCATATGGATGGGTTGTTAATCGCAGTTTAGCAGCCAGTTCCACTACCGATCCTGTTTTGATGCAGCGCGCGGCAAACGAGCACGAACAATTGGAGAGGATACTGAACGGTTTAGCAACTCGAGTGGCGATCCTACCACTCATGCCAGATGAGCCGGTCGGAATTGAACTACTGGATCAACTGCTCGCTCTGGAATGGAAATAAGTCCTCCCATTGGCTCTCCGTCACGCCAAGGAGGAATATGCCTATTCGCTATTTTTATCAATGATTTCTGAGAAAATTCAGTATTGATATCACCAATGGTATTGA
>JAPLFV010000425.1 GCA_026390495.1 Pseudomonadota bacterium
TACTCTTGAGCACCATTTCCAGAAGTCTTTGAATCCTTTTGAGTTGAGTTATTGTTCTTTTTATTACAGGAGAGAGCTAGTAGTGATAGCGAAGATACCAGAACGATTTTTTTCATCGTTAAATGCCTTTATTTTTTTGGTGGTAGGTTTTAGTAATTGTATCAGATTTGAGTAGGGGATTCAAAATTGCTTGCAAATTTGCCTAAGTCTTTACACCAAGAAGCTTGCATCATGGGAAGTCTTAAGGAATATCCAGCGTGTACTCGGACATCTTCGGATTTCATTAACGAGGACAGCTTTAAACTATGTATCGATATTGTTTTCTGTTGAATCGAATCTTCTCTAACAATACTGTAGTCCAACAAAAGATTGACACGATATACCGTATATCGATATAACATGATAGCAGAGGCTGGATTGGTAATGATTAAAAACTTCTCAAACGAAATTGCAACTGAGATTTGGGATACTGGCCAGTCAAAAAAGTTACCTCGAGAATGCTGGGCAAGGGCAAGGTATTTACTTTTTATTATGTCAGGTGAAACGCTGATCTCGGATTTACTCATAAAAGGGCAACCGCCACGGCTAGGATTGCACAAGCTAAAGGGTGACAGGAAGGACGAGTGGTCTATCAGGCTTGACGGTGCCTGGAGACTGACTTTTAAGTATGAAGGAGGAATTTTTCTAGATGTTAAAATCGAAAATTACCACTAAAAGTCAAAATATTGCTGTATCTGATCCGAAGGTATCGCCTCCTCATCCAGGTGAAATATTACTGGGGTATTACTTGGAAGAGCTAGGTTGGACTCAGGCAGATCTAGCAAAGGATATTGGTTGTTCCTATGTGAAGATTAACGAGATTGTGAACGGGAAGCGAGGTATCTCAGCATCGTTTGCCATTGATTTGGAGCAATCCCTTGGAACCAGGCCTCAGATGTGGCTTTCGCTTCAAGCCACTTATGATATTTGGCACGCACGTAAAAAACGCAAGCGCGTTGCCTGACAGAGTCTTTTTTGAAGACGATAGAATCGAATCATTCCTTCTATTCGCAAAACCTTTGATGAGTCACGTAGTTTCTAATCAAACCTTTATCTGTATCTTTGTACCATTTCTTTGTATTATCTCGCCTAAACCCGAGGTCCAGACGGAATGCGTATAATTGCTGCTTATTTATTACTCTTAGGTTGTTCAATGCCTGCTGCCACAAGTCTTGGCCAGCAGGAGAAGGAACAAAAGAACAGTCAAAATGATATTCAAAAAAGTAGTCAAAGAAAAAAACTCAGTGAATTGATTCGCTACGGCCTAGAACATTCACCTCGACTCAAGAAGATTCGTGACGAAAAGAAGATAAACGACTTAAAGCTCTCCTCCACTAAATACACTTATTTTCCAAAACTCACCTCAGCGGCCAGTATTGGTGCTGGCGAGACCAATCCGCAAAGTTCTGCCTCAGGACTGGAGTCGGGTGATCGCTCCAATATTCAAAGTCAGTTTGAGTTGAAGCTAAGCCAACCAATCTACGATAATGGCATCTCATCGATCAATAAATCGATTGCTGAATATCAATCAGAGATTTTGCAGCTTCGCACCCTGAAGGAAAGAGATGAATATATTTTAGAGGTTGCCAAACAGTATATTGCTTGGTCTCTCACCGAGTCCTTGCATGCGATCAATTTGGATCTTCAAAAAATTATGGACAAACAATTGCAATCAGCAAAGCAAACTTACAAACAAGGTCTTAGTACGAAGTCCGATTTTTTGAGAATTGAAACAGAGAGTCAAAGGTATGCCCTGCAGGTCGAAGAGTCTTTGGCAGCTAAGGAAGAAAGCCAAGCCCGGCTGCTAACCATTTTAGGTGCAAATTCTGTAGCAGATGTAGGTAGCAGCATAGAGCCAGGGCAGATACCTGAGTTGGGGATGAATCTTCTTAAAAATAACGATCAAAAATCAATGGATGCCCTAGTCGAATCTATGGTTGCCAATTCAAGTTTGGAAAAAGAATATAAATTGAATGATTTGATCCTGGAAAAGAATACAGAACGAAGTCGCAAAAAACTTTACCCCGAGTTTACGGCCGATGCGGCGACGGGGTATTCCATGCGCGAGTTTGTGGGAAAGTCATCAAGCAAGTATTACCAAAATGACTCTACCTATTGGAATGTAGCCCTTAGTTTGAACTACACCCTATGGGACTGGGGACAGATCAGGCGAGATGTTGAAGTGAGTGCCACGGAAAGGTCTTTGGCGACCACAAAAGCGGAACTTGAGCGAACTGAGTATCGGCAAAAAATAAAATCATTGATCAGACAGATGGTCCAAGATCAGAAATCCTTGAAGTTAAGCCGCGAGGTTTTAAGGATGGAGGAGGAGAGCTTTGCCGTGATTTCGGAAGATTTTCGAAATGGCCGTGTGAGCTATACAGATTTAAGCAATGGGTTGAAATCTCTACTGTCCGCAAAAATACAATATAAAACCAGTGACCTCAATCACATCGGTCGTCAGTTTGAAATAGAATACTACAAAGGATCTCTTTATGAAGTGGCTATGGCGCATTAAGGGCTGGTTATTAGTTATCCTCGGAATCGTGATTTCGGTTGGCCTTTATGTTCGTAGCCAATCTAGTGGTGAAACAAAAAAAGGTTTAGCCATGGGAACGATTTCTCGCGCGGATCTGATTCAAAGAGTGACGTTTTCGGGAGGTATCGTTGCCGCAAGGACGACCATCATTCAAGCGCCCTATGATGGATATATTCAAAAGATTTTTGTCAATGTCGGAGACAATGTGGCGAGTGGGCAGCCAATCATTTCCATGTCGCAAACGGCAACCAATGAACATTCGGCGGAGATTTTTCCTTTGAGAGCCCCATTCGCAGGAACGGTAACCCAGATCAATAAGACCGTGGGGCAGTTTGTCTCCAAAAATTTTTCAGAAAACAACGATTCAACCCTTCTGCGCATCGATGATATGACGCGGCTTATGGTGAAATCAGATGTGCCAGAGATTGACTATCCAAAGTTAAAAGTTGGTCAGAGCGTGATTGTGAAGGCAACGTCGGTTCCCTCAAAGACTTACCGCGGCGTCATTCGAACTGTCGCAAAAGCGTCTAGGCAAGCGGTTCGCTGGGAAAGAAACAAAGTTGAGTTTGAAGTGACGGTTGTGATCGAGGATGCCGATCAGAATCTTGCCCCTGGTATGTCAGCTTTGATTGATGTCATCACGAATGAAGTCAAGGATGCCGTTGTTGTGAGGCACGAATTTTTGCAACAAAAGGGTGATACTTATTTTGTAACGTTAGAAAACGGAAACAAAGTTGATATCGAGGTTGGGATTCAGAATGATGAATTCTTTCAAGTGATCAAGGGTGTATCTGAAGGCCAAAAGGTCATGCCGATTGATTTTGCCAACCTGTAAACTAGA
Source organism: Pseudomonadota bacterium (assembly GCA_026390495.1). Classification (GTDB taxonomy): domain Bacteria; phylum Bdellovibrionota_B; class Oligoflexia; order Oligoflexales; family RGVZ01; genus CAMDKS01. The sequence continues at coordinate 3,420 of JAPLFV010000425.1, forward strand.
GTCTAAATAAATGTCTGTCGCACCTCGAAAATTGCTTGAAATCAAGAATCTGTCTTTCTCCTACAAGGGAATCCTTGAGGCGCGTGCGGTGATATCGGATCTTGATTTGGAGATCAATCAAGGTGATTATATAGCCATTCAAGGGCCTTCGGGATCGGGAAAGTCGACGTTGTTTCATTTGATTGGGTGCCTGTTAAGGCCTACAAGTGGTGTCGTTCGCTTCAATGGGCAGGATGTGACTAGGTTAAATGATGATGAACTTGGTTTTTTTCGCAATCAAAATATCGGTTTTGTTTTTCAGCAGTTTCATTTGCTGCCGAAGGCAACAGTGTTGGATAACATTCTTTTACCAGCATTATATCCAGTGGAAACATCGGTCATTGATAATGCGGTTAAAGCTCGGGCCACGCAACTAGCAAAGAGGCTTGGAATCGATCATCTTTTGGCGAGGGAGCCCAATCAACTTTCAGGCGGACAGCAGCAACGAGTGGCGATTACTAGGGCCTTGATGCAAGACCCTGATTTGATCTTAGCCGATGAACCAACAGGAAACCTTGATAGCAAAAGTGCAATGCAGGCAATGGATCTTTTTGATGATCTAAACAGGCAAGGAAAAACGATCGTCATCATTACTCATGACCCCCAGACCGCGAGTCGCTGTCACAAAGTGATTCACTTTAAGGACGGCAAGGTTGATCGGATTGACGATCATAGAAAGCCGTCAAGTGAATCGACTCCCACAAAGTTAAAGGGACTGGTTAGCTACAAAGCCCCTGATTCCTTTGTTTCAACGCTTAAGCGTGTGCGCGCATCTGCTCCCATGGCATTGGCTAATCTACTGCGTCATAAAATGAAGACGTTTCTAACCATGATGGGAGTCATCATTGGAATTGCAGCAGTGCTGTCGATGATTTCTCTAGGCAATTTTGCAAAAGGTCGGATTCTAGAAACTTATGAGAGGCTTGGTGTCAATAAATTTGAACTTCGAGGACACGCAGCCTGGAACTTAGCAGCCACGGATAAAATACCGGGGACACCTTTCACTGGGTTTGAATGGAATCGAGATCTCAAGGGACTAAAGGATCTTTTTCCAGAGATTTTGTATTTATCACCGCAAAAAGAATTTTGGGCTGAGAAGTATTCCTATAATGGCCGAACCGTTACGGCCAGCGACGGTGTCAGTCTCAATTTTAGAGGCGTGGGTCCAGAGTTTTTTGCGATTGCGAATACCGAGCTGCATTCGGGAAAGTTATTGAGCCCTTTTCACGTAGAAAGCCTTGCACGAGTCTGCGTCATTGGGTCTGACGTTGGGTCCGTTTTTGGCAAATCAAGTCTAGAGCTTCTTGATCAAATCGTAACATTCAATATTAATGATCGAACGTTGGTTCCCTGCAAAGTGATAGGTGTTTTAAAACCAAGAAAGGGTGCCAATGGAACGAGCAAATTTGTCTTTTTACCCTATTCGACAGCCCTATCCTTTGGAAACATTTGGGACTCGAAACTGTCAGACATTATGTTATCAGTTCGACCAGGATTTGATGTGGAAGAAGTGGGCCTTAAAGTAAAAAATTATTTTAAAAAGCGATATGGAAAGTCTGGTAATTTTTATGTCGATAGCGACTCAGTACTCCTTGCACAGATGAAGCGGTTTTTGAATATTTTTAATTCTCTGCTAGCGGCCATTGCATTTTTGTCGCTGCTTGTCGGTGGCATTGGAATTCACAACATGATGCTTGTTTCGATTTCCGATCGCTTAAAAGAGATAGGATTGCGCAAAGCTCTGGGTGCAACGAATAAGAGTATTCGCGCCCTGGTTCTTTCAGAGTCGGTGATGATGTGCTCGTTTGCAGGTTTGATTGGAGTGATTTTTGGAGTGATCGCATGTCAGGCAGGAGTTTATGCAGCGACGAAACTTGTGAAAACGCTCACTTTTGAGTGGGTTTTTGATCCATTTGCGATAGGGTTAGCTTCGGTATCCATTGTCGCTGTCGGTATTTTGAGTGGTTTAGCGCCTGCGTTGAAAGCTGAGGCTTTAGAGGTCATTGAAGCTCTGCGAAGTGATTGATGATCGTTCGTTTTAAAAATTGAATCTAAAAAGAAGAGTTGAATTATGAAATCTACAATCCTTTGGAATATTTTAGCCATTGCTTTAGGAATCGCAGCAGGTCTAACACTCGAGAAGTCTGCCGCAGGCCTCGGTGTGGTTGCTTGGATTCCGATATCTTTGATTAAAGGTTTGGCGTCGCCATTGCTATTTTTTGCGATTTTGCACGGTCTTATGAGTGATCAGATTACTGGCCGTGGATTTCGAAAGATGCTGTTCGTAGCCATGACGAACGCAGTTGCTGCGGTAACGATTGCTGTTCTTTTGGTTGATTTGTTTAAACCCGGTGTTCACCTGACCACGTTAGTTCGAGGAGTCATGGACAGTGTTGCATCTGGAACAGCGTCAACTTACAAAGTTCCAACTTGGCAAGATGCGATTAAGTCATTGGTGCCGGATTCAGTGCTTGCACCGTTTGTCACAAATAATATTCCTGCGATTTTGTTCTTGGCGATTTTGATGGGGTTGTCATTGCGGCACATTGGGCGTGACAATAAGGACGCTTCGACCCATTGGCATCCTTGGTTTTTGTCGGCACGTGCTGGAGTGGACGTGGGTCTGTCTCTAGTCAGTCAAATGATGAAGTATGTGCTTTACCTATTGCCGGTAGCGATTTTTGCAAGTGTTGCAAAAGCTACGGGAGAGCATGGTCTAGGTGTTTTCAAGGGACTTGCTTGGTACGTTGTGATCTGTGTTGGCGGGATGTTGATTCAGATCATTGTTGTCTATCAGAGTTGGATTTTGTTTTTTGCCAAAAAATCATTGATTGAGTTTTGGCGATATGCGCGCATTCCGGTCGTTTATGCATTTGGTGTGAATAGTAGCTTGGCGTCTTTACCTTCCACACTACAAGCTTTAGATCATTTGAAGGTTTCACAAGGCGCATCTCGTCTTGGGGCCTGCGTGGGGACTAATTTTAATAATGACGGCATACTTCTTTACGAGGTCGCGGCCTTGTTGATGTTAGGGCAAGCTGCGGGTCTTGAATGGTCACTCATGTATCAATTGGGCCTTGCTGGTATTTGTGTTTTGGCAACTCTCGGCGTTAGTGGGTTTCCAGAGGCCGGTATCGTGGCCCTGTCGTTAGTTTTATCAAGTGCCGGTCTACCTGCAGAGCTTTTGCCTCTGTTGATTCCTGTCGACTGGCTGGTTGCTAGAATGCGCAGTGCGACGAACGTGGTCAGTGACATGACGGTGTCGATTGCGATCGATAGCAGAAATCCGCAAGTGAGCCCTTAATACGGATCACAGCTGTCTTCATCAAACTCAAGTTTTACTTTACCAAAGTCTTTTTGGAGTTGGCTCTGTGTGGCTTGAGTCAGGGCATTCGGGCCAATAGTAATCGTTTTTAAATTTTTGACACTGATTAGACTTGGAGGAAGGTCTGTCAGTTTATTTCCGCAAAGATTTAGTTCCGTTAAGTTCTTTAAGCTACCGATTGAGTCGGGAACGCGTGTGAGGTTGTTCCCCCTTAAACTCAAGACCTTTAGTTTTTCGAGTTTTCCAATTTCATCGGGTAATGCTGTAAGTCTTGCATAGTCTAGAATGAGCTCCTCTCAGTTGACCAAGTCTGAAACGTCGGCTGGAATTGTCAAAGTGGAAGTTTTTGGGTTTAGTCTCGTGAAGCGAATCTTTTTCAGTGAGGATGGATTGTCCATTCAAAGTCACTGTTAGATGCGAGATGATTTTTCATAGTCAGAGCAAAATACCCGAGTCTTTTTAATTAGTTGCCAATAAATCTCAAGCTCGCAAGTATAGGCGACGAATTGAGTTTAAAAGGTCGCTTCACAAGGAGTTTTTGCAATTTCATGACATGTCATCACTATCAGGCGCAAAGAGGTGAGTAATTGCCCTCTAGCCTGAAGTTTCAAATGATGATTCGTCTTTGACGCATTGACTTAAAGTGAATCGATGACTGGAAAAAAAGAAAATTATTTGGGGGACACAACGATGAGTCTATACAAAAAAATCATTGATCGATTGCCTGGTCTTTATTTTGTTGAGAATGCCGCTGCTACGAATGATCCTTTTGCGATTTGGATGTTAGGGAACTTGCATCAAACAGGAACAGGGGTTCAGCAAAGTGACGGTTTAGCGTTTCATTTTTATGAGAAGGCTGCTTCTATGGGATCGATGGCCGGCATGCGTTCTCTTGCCAATTGTTACCGCGATGGAGTGGGTATTGAGAGAGATTTGGTAAAGTCACTTTTCTATTTGCGCAAAGTGGCAGAGAAGGGGTGCGAGCTCAGTCAGTTTGAAGTTGGGATGGCCTACATTCGTGGACAGGGAACAAAAAAAGATTTAGTTGCTGCACGTCAATGGTTTGAGAAAGCTTCTATGAATGCATTTGTACAAGCTGATGCGGTACTTGCTTGGATGAATGCCTTCGGTGAGATTGATTTTCCACTAGAATATCGCGATGCCTTTTCCATGGCGAAAACTCTTGCCAAGGAATGTGATTTTGCGGAACTTGCCTCAGGTCTGGACTATGAAGCAAGTTTATCTGGGCCAGGGGATCTTTGGGAAGCAATCCGTTGCTATCAGTCGCTTTCAGAAAGTAATAACATTTTGGGGCACTATCATTTTGGTCGACTCGTCACCAAAAAACCTGGGATTCGCGGCTTTACCTACCGCAAGGGATTTGACTCTTTGGTGCACGCATCAAACAAAGGTCACTCAGGGGCGATGGTTCTTTTAGGCAATATTTACTTGTATGGATTTAGCGATGAATCTATTTCCATACCAGCGTCTCGTACTTCGGCAGTTAGATGGTTTAAGCTTGCTGCAGACTTGGGTCACATGTCAGCGCAGGCTTGGCTTCTTGCGTTAGAGCCATATGAAAATTATTCAAAGCAAGAGTATAAAAAATTTCTGCATCGAGTATTTGACCTAAGAGATCAAGGTAGTGCTCAGGCTTTATTTTTTTTGCAGACACTGACGGCTGATGCTGAAGCACCATTTGCCTGTGACCGCTCTGCATTCTTGCGAAGAGTTGTGTCCGATACAGCACCATTTCTACAACTATACGACTTCAATAGATCCGTGAACCTGAGCCTATCTGTACAGGAAACAAGCGAGACTGCGAATACTAGGCGACTGTATTGGCTTTGGTATAGTGCCTTTAGCGGACGCTCTAGTGCTATGAAACGTCTTGGAGAAATTTTGGTCGATGGAGATCTCTGTTCAAAAGACTATTCTCAGGCGATCTATTGGCTTAGACGTGCTGCCCTTCTTGGTGAAAAAGGTGCGGCGACTTTGGTTGGCGATCTTCTGAATGACACAAAGGGTATCGTTCCCAACTATAGTGAAGCCGTCAATTTCTATCGGCATGGGCTTGAGCATAAGGATTCCTATGCGGCAAGACGACTAGCTCATATGTATTTTCAGGGACTGGGTGTGAGGTGTTCTTCTGACAAAGGCAATGAATTTTTGGAGATGGCAGATTTTTGGGATCGAGAGGCCGAGAGAGAAAAATCAGCTGCAAAAACAAACGGAGCAACCGCATCTGATAAAGGTATCCCATCCAAAGGTGCCAACATTCTTCAGCTCAAAGATAAAAAACAAGAAAGCCGCGTGTCCGAAATTGTGTCCATGGACGAGTTCCGCAAAACCCATAGGGCCTCTTAAATTTCGCGGCAGAAAAATTTTGGCGATTGGCTGCAATGGTATTATGAGTGTTCAATGTGCAAAGACACACTCCTTCTATTTAATATTCATTGCAAAAAATCCCTTTCGAGTCATTTTTGCATGGCGCATTGCTAAGACATCTTTCTATGAATGCGCTATTCAGATGACTTTTCCGACTCCAGTGCTATTGGTCAGTATTGGATAGTCAAATTCTTCTCTTCAGTGAACGAAGTCATACGACTTGGCATTCCATATGGATAGAAGAATGATATTGCTA
>JAPLFV010000021.1 GCA_026390495.1 Pseudomonadota bacterium
ACAATTCCATTACTTTTGCTGTTAGTTCCTGAACCTTTTCGCTCAGAATATAAAATAAACATCATTTCACTCAGAAGCATTGTTATTTTTGCTGCCGTGAGGACACTCGCAAAGAGAAAAGGTTTCGTCATTTCGCACATAAAAGGCGTCACACTTATTGCCTTAGCTTTTGTATTTTTAGCTGGGGTTTTTGGTCTTAGAATTGTCTATTGAGCTCAAAACGAGGTACCTAGAATGCCAGGTAAACACAACATTAAAAAAGTCATACAACTCGAACTCAACGAAATCAGTCCTTATCTAATACGCAAACTCGTTAATCAAGGCAAACTACCCAACTTTAAGAAAGTCATTTCTGAATGGCAACAGGTCGATACCACCAGTGAGGACATCTATGAACACATTGAGCCCTGGATCCAATGGGTTACAGTACATACTGGAAAGACCTATACTGAACATGGCATTTTCCGCTTGGGCGATGCACATGATTTAAAACATCCCCAAATTTGGGAATGCCTTCAGGAATCTTCTGTAAAATCTGCAATCATTGGAGCAATGAATGCCATTCCTGGAAATTTTAAAGACGGTATTTTTTTTCCAGATCCTTGGTCCAAAAGCAACACAACAATGCCCGGATCATTGAAAGGCCTTTGGAAAGTTATCAGTAGCAAAGTGCAGTCTCACTCTACCAGTCAGCCTTCCGTTCGAGACTTTATTGACACTCTTTCTGCCGTCAAAGAATTTAAATTGTCGCCCTTCCTACTAGCTCGGATTGCTAAGCAAATAATTAATCAAAAAATTGATCCCAAATGTAAATGGAGACTAGTGGGCCTTTTTGACCTTTTTCTTGGAGAGCTCTTTATCAATGTTCTCAAAAAAAATGAACATCGATACTTAACGCTATTTTTGAATTCAGTCGCACACTATCAACATCATTTTTGGCGCAATCTTGAACCCGAAAAGTTTGACCAAAACGTCAAGGCACCTGACTGCAATCCAGAAGACAATCCCCTTTTATATGGATATGAAGTCTTGGACGAAGTTTTAGGAAAGACATTCAAAGAAATAAATTTTGACGACACCTTAGTCCTAATTGTTTCTGGCCTTAGCCAAATTCCAGACACAAGGTCTGAGCAAGTTGGCGGGATGAATTACTATCGACTTATCGATCATAAAGCATTTGCTTCCAGATTAAATGTACCAAGTGACAATGTTTTTCCGCTGATGAGTCGAGATTGGCAAGTCAGATTGGAAGAAAATAAAAAAGAAGATTTCATAAGAGGTATAGAGGCATTTAGAGTGGATTCTCATCCGCTTTTTACTGTATCTAAAAATGCTGATGGATATGTATTTATTGAAACTGCTGTAACCCAAAAAATTGCTGCCGATGCCATGATTTATTTTGGAGATCAAACAATAGGAAGATTTCACGATAATTTTGTAAATATTGCCGTCAAGAGCGGACACCATACAGGAGTTGGCGTTTTGTGGTCGTCTAAAAACTTGAGTAATTTTGGCTTTTCAAATTCCATGCCCTTGACTAAAATTTTTGATCTTACTCGCCAGGTGTTTCAATCGTGACCTTGATTCTGATCAATGAATTTTCTGACACCAATTGCCCTGTCACAAAACTTGTTTATGATCTTGGTGAATGGGTGTCTCAAGATAAAGGCCAGTCAGTTGTTCAGTTGAATTTGGGTACAAAATACCGTCCTGGTGGGTTAGGTTGGATTCGAGTATTGTCTCTTTTAATCATGCATTTGATCACTCCCTATCGTCTCTTTTACCATCGCATCAAATGTATGATATCAAAATCAAAGATGACCGTTATAGTCACAACTTTGCCTCCCTTTATTCATTGGACTACGGTATTGTTTTGCAAACTAATTCAGGTCAAAGTGATTTTATGGTATATGGATGCCCATCCCGAGATTGAGATCCGCAAGTTACGTTCTAAATCCTTTTTTAGATTGGCCAATATTCTCAGCATTCTTGAACGATTTTTTATTCCTCAATTCGATGAAATTGTCACCTTAGATGAAGGAATGGCGGAATTGCTATCCAAATCCACTGGCGTAAGCCGTTCCAAAATCAGAATATCTTCGCCATGGGCAACGTTTGTATCTCCCACGACAATTCTCCGTCAGCCTGTTCTTTCGAAAAATAGGCCTCTGAGATTGGTCTATGCAGGGAATTATGGACAAGCTCATGATCTTGCACCTTTGGCAGATATGCTCAAAGAGATCGTTCCTTTGACTCCCATAGAACTCGTAGGTATGGGGATGAACAACACCTCTGCAAAGCGCTTTGAAAAAAATTTTGCAGATATTGGCAATTTGACTTTAACCGTTTATCCAAGGTTTGAATCTGTGTCCCATCTGGTGACTGAATTGGCAAAGTTCGACCTGGGAATTGTATCATTAAATGCAGATTATCTGGGTATTGCTTCGCCCAGCAAGGCATTCACCTACATCAGTCAGGGCCTTCCAATTCTATATATCGGTCCTCAAAAAACTCTATCTGATAGCCTTGTGAAAACTGGATACGGTTATAACTTGGAATCGTTTACTGCAAGTCTATCAACGCAGTTTCCAGTATTAAGCAAGGCAAACACTCATGCAAAAGACCCTAAGCATGATTCAATGTCGGTGTTTCTTGAGGTTCTAAACGCACATGAGTCATAATATTGAATCACCAAAGCATATCATTATCGTGACGACTCTTTTTGATCACGGTGGAATTGCCACCTACTGGCAGTCCATCGCACGTGAGATGGATGGGAAATACAAGTTCATAGTCTTTTCAAATTTGGTAAAGGATTTAGATCCTGATCCATTCAAATTGAAAAACGTAATCGTTATTCCAGAGCTGATTTGGAAAGCACCTCTAAAATCATGCAAAATTCTCATAGATTTGGTGATTAAATACAATCCTGAGTCAGTCTTCTTCAATGGAACGCTTGCCAAGTTTAAATTGCTGCCTGCAATTATTTTATTGAGAATCTTATTTTCGAAAATAAATTTATGTACCGTTTTCCATAGCGGTGCGCTTTATCAATCAAATTTTAAAAACAACATCAATTTATGGCTCGTAAAATTTTCGACCTTATTCATATCCCGTCGAATTTTTGTTAGTAAGGCCGTAGAGATGTACTGGTCAATACGCGGCGAAACAATTACCCGGCCTTTTATTGCAAAAGTAAAAGATAGGCTTCATTCAAAAAGTCCGGGAGAAGGATATAAAATAGGCTTTCTAGGCCGCTTGAGTACTGAAAAAGACCCTTTCATGCTGGCAAAGGCTGCGTTAATTGCCAATAAATCCATCCCCGTCACTGTCGAGTTTGCGGGGCTAGGAGCCTTGAAAAAGTCTCTTGAAGCAGATTTTCCTCAATATTCCTACAAAGGTTGGGTTGCAGCAAGCGAATGGCTACCGACCATCGATCTACTTGTAAATTCTAGTAAGACAGAGGGTTGGCCACTCTCCGTTATTGAAGCGCTTGAGGTCGGAGTTCCAGTCATTGCATTTAATGTCGGCGGAAATGGTGAGGTTTTAGAAGATGTTTCAAATTTTGCTATCGTTTTTGAAAGGACTGAAGAAGCACTCGCTCAAAAAATCGTTGAGTTTCTGAAGAATTATGAATCGAATTGCAAGAATTATTTTGAGCTACTCATGCGCCGCAAACAGCAAACTTTGCAAGATTGGAGTCTGAGTATCATCCAAATCAAACAATCAAGCGGTCAGGTGCATTCAATTTCAACCAATACTTAGAGAAATGCGTTCAAGAAGAGGTAAACATCAAAAATATAATTTCATCCTCTGTCTGAGCTGGGTAACAATTTTCCTAGCATCTATAGGAATAATTTCCGGTCTCAACCATATAAAAATCAAAATTAAAACAGCATAACAACAGCCATTCCCAAAAAGAGCGAATGAGAATTCCGAAAACGAGTTAGTGGCTATGCCAGCACCGGAATATATCGAGTCAAAAAATAATTTCGCAATATAGGCCAGTGAAGTTGGAATGAAAATGACTTCAGTTTGGAAAAAAAACCAAGGTAAATAAGACTGACCTAATATCCTACGAACTCCAAAATACAAAAGCAAATTAATGCTTATAAATTGAGACACTAAAAGTTTAACAGCCATAGCCGAAGATCCAGTCAAAAAAATGAGATCTAAGTATCCAAACTTCATTGGAAGAAGCAAGCTAGCGGCCAATATTGCGCCTAAAAACATGACCACTATACCAACGTTAGAATACATTTTTGTGTGACCAGAGCCATAGAACAGACTTCCAATCAATTGACCAAAGGTTTGATACACCGGATATAGGCACAAGAGCCCAACTGTAAAGCCTGCATCTGCAAATGAAGCTCCACCTAAAATCCGACTTAATAAATCTGAATTCACGGCAGCAAAGCATCCTGCAAAACTTGTAATTGCGACGGGGATCCTTACTTTATAAATGAGGGATCTCACTTGAGAAAAATCTTTAGCTTGAATCGAAATAGCTATTTCACGAGTAAAAATTGGTGTCAACGCACTAGAAAACAAAAAAATCACCCCACCTAACCTGGTGCCGAGCCCAAAAAATCCCTGCTGAACAGATCCACCAGCGTACTGCAGAATCCAAGAATCAAAATACTCCGCAAAAAAACCTATAATTCCATAAGCTATTAGAGGTGATCCAAAGCTTCTCAGATGAGAAAAAAAAGCAAAAAAGTCATCTCGAGATGGTAATTGTCCTCTACCAATCTTACTGACCTTCCACAGCCAAATCCCAGATATTAGAAACGAGGTCAGTAAAGACAAATTTTGCACGACAAAGAAAACCAACAAATCAAGACGCTGGTTCAAAAAAAGCACTAAAAGTACTAATGTACGAACTAAATTAATGCTTAATTTCATGATTTCATAGCCACTTGTGTGAGCGTGGCCGTCCGCCCAATATGCAATTCCATGGTTAAAATATGTCAAAGAAGCATATAGAACGCCTAAGTAAAGAATAAATGTCGGAATATTTGGCCAGAATAAATTATAAATTTGACTAAAAGACAGTAAAGCAATGGCACTAAAAAACACGATAGTGGAAAACAAAATCCAGCCAAAATAAGTTAAAATGCCAGCAAGTGCCCGGACCCCTTGCTCTCGGCACATCCAGTTATAGAACGATGTACCCAGACCAATTGTAAGTAGAGATAAAACAATCTGGCTAGTCTGACTTGTAAAATCGAATTGACCTAAAGAACCAGGGCCAAGAGCCCTAGTCGTGATGTTAATACTCAAAACACCTAAAATGGCACTGATTGCATTACTTAAAAACTTCACGACGAGACGAAATTTAAAGGACGTAAATCTCTGCACAAAAAAGTTCCCGCAATGAATGTTTCCTCTATTATTAGCAGATTAATCATGCAAAGTCCTAAAAAATTAGCTAATATTCAGGTTGGTATGATCAACTTTCGGCCTTTTTATAAATGGAGACTTTGCGATGCCTGGATTCGAATTGGTGGGTCAGGAAGAATTAGCTGAGATATCTGATATTTTTTCCAATGCAAATGGTGTTCAGTTTCGTCTTGGTTTCGATCAACTAAGAAACGGTATTTTTAAAGTTGCTCAATTTGAAAATGAATTTTCAAAGAAAATGAATTGCAAACACGGATTAGCTGTCACTTCTGGAACAGCCGCACTCAAAGTTGCGCTTAAAGCCCTTGGAGTTGGCCCGGGCGATGAGGTCATAACACAAGCCTTTACTTTTGTTGCAACCATTGAAGCTATTGTAGAATGCGGCGCCACTCCAGTCATAGCTCAGATCGATGACAATTTGGATATTGATGTAAAATCTCTTGAAAGTTTGATCACACAAAAAACAAAAGCAATTATACCAGTTCATATGTTGGGAGTTCCTTGCGACATCAAATCAATTGTCGCCATCGGTAAAAAACATGGCATTAAAGTGATTGAAGATACTGCCTGGGGTTGTGGCGCATTACTTGAAGGACAAGCTCTTGGTACATTTGGCGACATGGGTTGCTTTAGTTTTGACTATGCCAAAGCATTGACTACCGGTGAAGGTGGGATGATTATCACAAATAACAGCGACATTGATTTTAGGGCTCGCTCCTATCATGATCATGGCCATGAAAATAATCCTGAACTTAAACGTTGGGAGGATTCAAGACATGGGTCTGGATTCAACTATAGAATGACTGAAATGCAGGGTGCTTTTGGGCTAGCTCAATTGCGAAAGTTAGATCGCATTATTGCCGGCCAAAGAAATATTAAAAGCGAGGTCGATTCCATTTTAGGATCTGAATTTTCAGGAAAGATTCGCCTGAGGAAAACTCCCAAAAACTCCCAAGAATCTGCCGATGCCCTTGTGTTTCAAGTGGAGAGTCCTGCACTCGCACTATCATGTCGAAATGCGCTGCTGAAAGAAGGAATTAGCACTAAGATATTACCAGAAGCGCTGACATGGCATTTTGCAGGACATTGGAATCATATTCCAGCTCTTTTGAATCGACATGGAAATCTAGAGAACGAGTTCAAGACATCTCGACAATATTTAAGTTGCTCTGTATCGCTTCCAATTAGCTTAAACACAAAGTCTGATTTTGCACCAAAAGTAGTTAAATCATTGAAGAGTGTTTTAATTTAGTTAGATATCTCGATAAATTTTTAAAAG
>JAPLFV010000412.1 GCA_026390495.1 Pseudomonadota bacterium
TATGATAAGCAAATTGCCGCTCGCTCCTGACTAAGATCGATGCCTTGCAGGTTTTCGTTCCGAAATGAATTGAGAAGTTCCTCTTTACTGGGCACAAGCGAATCTGCTTTTTCCCGGTCGTCAAGGACGTAAGTTTGAAGCCAATCAAAAAAAAGGTCTGATGGAATGGTTACTCTTTGTGAGAAACACCAGTGGTTAGGAACTTTTACTTGCCATTGTCTTTGACCAAACAGCACGAGCAAGATGGACGCACTACAGAAAGCAAGGTCGAGTGGATCGCTAAAAGTCAATTCATCCATACTCATTTGTAGGCCCAACCGACCCATGAGGGCAAGTATGAAGATCAAAATCAAGTGAATCTGTGCCGCTTTTATCATTGAATTCTGCTCGGAATGCTGAAGAATAATATCTGCAGTTAGGCTCAATAATTCCCTTTGGCGTTCGGTTGTGTTGATGCCTCTCTCTAAACACAATTTTTGCAAATGATACCACCTATCGTCTGATTCAGTGACCATTGGTCGACCAAAGATGAAATTGGAGAGTTGGGTCATCAATGTAAAATCATTTCTTGCCATGAATGGACATTATTTGGAAGGACGACTGTTGCAAAGCGACTTTAGGCCTTGAAATGAACATGTCCGCCGTGGTGAAGCTCAATCTCACTCTTTAAAGACCTACGTGACCTGAAATCGGTTTTAAGTAGGCAGAATTAGCCTAGCAACCTTGATGTTTGGGTAGCTTTAAGTTTAACGGCTAATATAAATATATGTAGCATTATGCAAAGGTTTTAAGTTTTAATAATGACTTTCCAGGGGGCGAGCTTGAATAATCTAAGACATGCGATAGCTTCACTTATTTTGTCGGGGCTATATTTAATTTGGTCTGAGGCTGCCTTCTCTTTAGTGGGAGCTGAGCTTTCGATTGGTAGTAAGTCAAGCTTGGTAAAGCAATTGACTCCTGTTTCAACCCAAGTTGGTAAGGGTGCTGGAATGTCAACAACAGTTGATGCCTTTGTTCAGCCAATGGCTTCATTGCCGGTCAATGTCGGTGTTTACTACGGGATGGATTCTATATCTGGGACTGCGGATTCCGGAAACAAATATAAGATGTCTCAAAAAATGGGTGGAATACTTGTAGGCGTTACTTACCCTGTTACAATCGTGACTTTGATGCTGAAGGGCGGCTATATTCTAACAGGTTCTAGTTCCATGGGAGCGAATTCCACTGATGATTACAAAGCAAAAACTGGAATTTCTGAGTCGTCATTTTCGGCGGGCAAGTTGTCAGGTTACAAAATATCTGGCGGTCTTGCTTATTCGATATTACCAATGTTGGAAGCCACGTTAACCTATAGTGCCGTAACTGAGAGCGTGTCTTTTCAGAGTTCTAGTACAGTTCTGGCAAGTGATGGGCGAAGTGTTGAAAGTGATTTCTCAGAATCTCCAGTTAATGTGACAACCGCTGGAAGCATCATAGCAATTGGTATGCGATTCAAAATTTGAAGAGTTAACTATAGAGATTAAATTCTAAAGTGGAGACATATCAGTTATGGCATATACATTTGCTTACCAAGGTAAATTCAATATTTTCTGTGCCCCATTATATTGTTTTAATTTTAGATTGCCTGCGCTAGGACTGATTCTAATGATTGCTGGTTCGATGACGAATTTTTCATGTGGTAAGAAAGTCGAATCACAAGTTGACCGATCAACGTTGGCTAACTGCAAGCTACCCGCTGCAGATGGTCTGACTTCGGTTGGAATTGGTGGATTTCCTCGCGCCAGTTATCGATTGAAGTCAACAGGTCAGGTGACGGCAACGGTCATCATGGTTGATTTTTCGGATGCTGTAGCTTCAAAGACTCCGGATGAGGCCTATGCGATGCTTTCTGGAGCCACTAGTACTTTCACGGAAATGTCATACGGCAGATTTACATACACTCTAAATCCCAAAAAAAAATGGTATCGCATGAGTAAAAAATCTGATGAGTATGCATTCTCTGGACGCGGGCATCTTGATTATATGAAGGAGGCTGTGGCTCTGGCAGATTCGGAAGTTGATTTTTCTACAACCGATATTCTTGTAGTTTTGTCAAATCCCGATGCCGCCAATGTCGGTAATTTTAATGGCAGGGGACCTGCTTGGCCTGGAATGCCAGGCAGTGGAATTATTGCTGACGGAAAAGAGATTATAAATGGAGTGACCTCCTCTAAGGATTTAAATACTTGGGGCTCCATTTGGTTAAATCATGAAACGACCCATACTTTGGGCCTTGTTGATTTGTATTCCTATGATGCAGGATCTGGAAGTCTTGGAGATTTGATTCGATACACAGGTGGCTATAGTTATATGGGCGTCAATAGCTTCGATTCCAATAGCCCCGGAATGCTTGCTTGGGAAAGGTGGACTTTGGGTTGGCTGGACGATAGTCAAATGAATTGTGTTAATCCTCATCGTGACGGGCTAATCAGCGCAAAAATTACTCCTGTTCATTCATCGGGAGGATTGAAGGCTTTGGTAGTCCCTGTTGCGGAAACCAAGGCTGTCGTTGTTGAATATCGACTCCCGTCTGGAATCGATAAAAATTTGTCCAAGTCTGGCGTTCTAGTTTATGTCATAGATTCGTCATTGCAGTCAGGTAGGGGGCCAGTTCAGGTTTTACCTAAACCATCAAGCAGTGATCCTTATTTTTTACAATCAACGCGTGCGGTGGGAGACTCTGTGGAAGTCGAAAATCTAAGGATTGATGTGATTGCTGCAGGATCCACAGATGCAGAAGTCAGGGTCGTCCCCTTGGGAGTAATTAGCGGCTTCTGATTCTACGGTAACAATCACACTGCAAGTTTTGCCTACTGAAAATCGGATGCGGCTTGATAGTGGATTTGTGTATTCTCTATTTATTGAGCATAATCTATACAGGACAAGGTGTGGCTATGTATTGTTGCGAATTTGCCAAGCTATAAAGTCAATGCCCTCAATCCGTCTTGGTTTAAGATTTTTGAAATTGATCCGATCGTAAATTTATAGGTGTTCATTTTTTTAGAAATTGAATCTTTTGACTTGGAGGGGCCCCATGAGGCATACCGCGATTGGAAATGTAATAAGAGTGGGTATTCTAGTTACTCTAGCGAGTGGATCATCGGCTTCATTTGGCTTGATTCAAGGCGAATTGTCTGGAGGTAACAAAACCGTATCCTTTGATCCTGACTCAACTGGTGAGAACAAAGAATATGTGTCTGGCACTGAGCTGACCTTCGGTGTGATGGTAGATCCTATTCCAATGGTTCCATTTTCCTTGGGAATTCAAGCTCAAAGTTATGGTTTTGATTTTGGGAAGCAGATTGAGGATTCTCTGATTAAAGCTAATCCTGGGACGACTTATTCTGGATCCTATAAAATGGCAGGACTGCTATATGGGCCAACAGTAAAAGTATGGGCACCTTTGCCCTATGTGAAACCGTATTTAAAGTTTACTTATTTGACAGGAAGTGAAGTTTTAAAAATGGATTTTGTGAACTCGGCAGGAGCTGCGGATTCCATGGCAGTATCGGGATCACAAACTGCGACTCACACCGGAACAGATCTTTGTTTGGGACTAGGCTATTCCCCAATTAAATTTGTTCAACTTTATTTAGAATATGCAATTCATAAAGGCAAATCGACCTTAAAATCTCAAGATATTGAAATGACGCTTACTAGCGGCGGTTCCGCTACCACAGCGAAAATTACTAGCGATGATTTAACAGATGAAGATAAAAAAGCAGACACAGCTGATTCAAAATCCATCCGACTAGGAGTTGCTGTCGGTATATAGGTTCATTAGAATTCAAAGTGAGCACCTTTGCGGAAAATTCGTAGAGGTGCTTTAAAATGGTTGGTTGCAGTCTATTGATCATGTTAAGTTTGCAAATCAGAAAATTTGATTGCATGAGGTAGTGACATGACCAATAAAATGGGACAAGACAGAAAAGTCGTATTGTCGGCCGTTCAACCGACAAATAAAATTACAATTGGTAATTATCTAGGTGCCATCAAAAACTGGATTCCTTATCAGGACCTATATCAGTGCTATTTTTTTGCGGTTGACTTACATGCAATTACGTCGCGTCAAGATCCAAAGGAACTAGCAAACAATACGCTCTTTGCACTTGCCACGTATTTGGCAGCAGGAATTGATTTAGATCATTCAGTGATTTTTGCTCAGAGCCATGTCAGGCAACATGCGGAACTTGCTTGGGTGTTGAATTGCTACAGCTACACCGGCGGCTTCACGGTGGCAGCCTTGAGTGGTGGCGCGGCGCACGTCACGTCGATTGACTCGTCTGGCCCGGCGATCGAGCGTGCGGTGGCCAACGTGGCGCTGAACGGTTTTGACGCCAGCCGCACCACCATGATGGA
>JAPLFV010000157.1 GCA_026390495.1 Pseudomonadota bacterium
AAAATTCCTCCTACAGTACCTGCAAACAAAATCGAAAATTCGAGTGAAAGCGAATCGTCCCTATTGACGACCGAACAGAATGTAGTAAAAATTTGCGAACAAAATCAAAACAACGCAAGCACAATTGCTCCCAAACATCAATCCATGCTAGACCGTGCCGAGGACTTCTCGGACGCATTAGGGTTTTATTGTGCTCAGCGAAAAGATCTTATGGCAAAAAATTGTGTATTCTCTGGAAATAGTTCGGCACTTTGCGCCCAAGTGGGAAAGGGGCGCCCCCAGTGGATTACTGAAACTTGTGAAGTATCTGAAGAAGGCATGCACAGAAGTATACAAACACTTGCCTATGAAGGGTGTAGTATTATTGCCTCCGCAGCAACGACAGGTACGAATGCTGGGTCATGTGATTGGCCTATTATTCAGGGGATTTGCTACGCTCATTACAACGGCGCAAGAGATTTTTATAAGTTTTTCAATCAAACTGATAATTCCCTGAAGGCAGAAGATCTCGCTCGAGATAGGATGATTGCCACGTTTAGATCAGGAGTCGTTCGCTGTCTTGGATCATTAGCGAAAGACCACCTATTGAGAGCGATGCAAGATTCAACCGTCAACGCCTCTAGTCTCATCCAAAGAGCGGCAAGATTTACTTTAGGTAAAGCTGCGCTGGATACCTTTAAAGACCCAAATGTTTGGACAAAACCAGATCTCCTCGGCCCGGGATCAACCAGCTCCAAAGCAGCTGTAGGCAAAAGCATGTTGAAATATGGTGCCGTGGCCCTTTGCTCAGCGACCGCAAGGTCTCTAGCTGCTTCAATCGACAAAGCACCTCCCAATAATTACCAGAATGCCTGTGGACCAAGAACCCCTGTTGAGCAGCAAAGCCGCAGTGCGTCATGCCTGCGAACGACAGCAGATGCTTGCGAAACTTATATAGGTATGGTTGATTTCAACGGCATATACGAAACATACTCCGGCCAAACAAGTGGATACGCATTGAGACAATCTCTCATGACCGCTGGAATTGTCACTGATGAGGTATGTGGACTCGGGGGTCGAGCTTCAAATATTGCATGTGGCGCGATTTCTTCTGCCACAAAACAGATTTTGAAATCGATCAACGAGGGAAACAATGACTGGGCGGATTGCCTGGGAACTGCAAAGGCAGGAGCCTGCGTTGGAGAAAAATATGCAGAGTATATCGGAGGAATTTCAGTTGCATCCATGGACGCACCTATTGTCCAGCCAATGGTTGAAAATGGCGTAACAACGAGAATGTGTTGCCAGTGTCAAAAGGTATATTACTCTGATGGGTGGACGGGTGATGTGAAATTTCGGCGAGATTCCATCCTCCAGGGAGTGACAAGCTACGTCGCCTCTGGAACCGATCAAACCTCATGCACTTATTTTGAAAAAGGACGAAATGATATCCCAGGCGTGACTCGAAAAGGAAAGGATGTCTACTTCCAACTTGAAAGTTGTCGACAAGTGATTTTGGTCGATGCTCCAAGTTGCCAAAGTCAGGCGTATTCATATGGACAGTTTATGCCAAGGGAATCTTATAAAGGCGCCCCTGTAACTGGACCTCAAAGTACCTTCGGCGAGGAGAGGATTCATTTTGGTACGTTAGAATGCTTAGACGGAGACTGCTAATGCCGCTACCTAAAACTCTCAGTTAACATTAATCGAATTCAATATTTTAAATCATAAGACTCATTGATTGGAAATTTCCCTATACAAGTATAGGGGAGATAATGGTATCCATCTTCTCCCCAGTCTTCACCCCAAGAATTTTTCACGATAAAGACCTGCTTAGCATCATCGTATCCTTGAATCGAATAGGCATGACGACCGAAATAATTTCCGTTACATTGTAAAGTTCCTCGAGGCTGATACCAGTCCTTACTGACCTCAGTGCCAACGTATATGGCGCGACCCTCATTGAGAACCTGTCGATAGCTACTTACTGAACTTGGAATCTTTTGCGCAGAGACAAGTCGATGACCTTGAACTGGATTTTTTTGCATTAACATATTGAAACCAACTTGAGTGCCTGCAAGATTCCCCATAGTCGACGTAATCTGCTGCCAGGCCGCAGCACCACTCAAGTTTGCTTGTACTCCTTTTAATGCCAAATTAGCGATGACAGTATGAACTCCTGCAAACGCAGAACATGCACCCTCAGATCCCTGGTCCTGAACCGTGGAGGCATACTTAGGTGAAAGTAAAACAAAGTTGTAATCATTTCCTTCGCCCAGTGAAAACCCTGTTCCAGTTTGGGCTGGACTCCCTGCGTCGGCGTTGACCACTGGAAGATCTGGCATAATGGCAAAGTACCGCTGACATCTCGCCAAGTCGATGCTTCGAAAACCTAAATCAAGACAATTGAATTTAGGTTTCGGAGTTTTCCGATTCTGTGACAAAGAAAAATCATTTGCCAACAGGGACTGATTTTCAAGACTTAGTCCCAAACCACTGCCGTTAAACAACGATTGAAAATTTGAATCAAAAATTGACTTAAGTATTGCCTCAAATGAATTCCCTCCCATATTTCCATTCATTCCAGAGGAATCTTGCTGCAGATTCGGCTCAACATTTGGAGTGTTTATTGGCGTAGGGTTGAGCGTTGGATTGACAGTTCCATTGATTTCATTTCCACTTGCATTTGGTACCTGAGACTGGGTACCTCCTTGAATACTTGGATCACCTTTGGTTAAATCTCGGCCGGCAAAAATGCTCAAACTTGGCGCACCACCTTTATTTGCAGCAACGGATATGGGACCACCTGAACTTAGGGCACCCCCGAACAGTGACGCTAATTTTCCATTTGCCGAAGAAAGGCTAGCATAACCGGAATCTAAGTTTAGCGACGAACCTAGCGACATCGCGCGGGAACCTTCCTCACATTTATTTTTAACGCGACCCTGTAGCGCTGTAACAAACCCAATGAGTTCCCTACACGATTTTTGCAGACTTAAAATAAATTCGGAAGTAGGCTTACCGTTCTTAACATTTTGCTTCATTAAAATCCGGGAAAAATTTTTTTCTTCGCTACCGATATTTTCTTCAATGGCATTCAGATCTCTTTGAAAAACAATGTCCAAAAAAGTTTTCGCAGAGTGATCAAAGTAGCTTCTTAGTTTTCGGTTTGAGATCAGTATCGCCAATCCATCAGAAGTTTTTGGCGAGTAGCTGGTCGAGATCAAGGCTAAGATAATATCTCTCATCTCGGAAGACTCTAATTCAAACAGTCGTTGCAATTCTAATTCAGAACGCTTTGAGCCATCTAAGTTGCGTTGAAAAAGATGAATTCGCTCTATCTGTCGCTCATAATAGTCGACAAACCCTTCCAAAACTCCGGCCTTCTTCATCAAGTCCACTGTTTTACTATTTAACTCGTAGGAAACATCTGCAAATTTCTTTGGCTTTGGAATTGAAGGGTCTTCTTTATTATCAAACCAATCTCTAAGCGCCGCATAAGACGGAGCACCGCCATTGGCAATGTCCTCATGTATTTTAGCCGTGAGACCTATATATGATGTTTGAGATGCCTTTTGACTGTTCTTGCAACTCATGGTCAAAGACAACAATATTATAGATAAAGAAATTACAGATAAAATATAGGATTTAGAGACCTTCACGATACCCTCCGTAGGGCCTATCGGTGAACTACAACAAATTCTGAAACCAATTTAATTAACACAATAAAGTTAGCACGTTACTTAAGAAACTCCCGTTCATCCTCAGCAGGTTTTAAAACACCTCTAATTTATTAAATAAATGCAGATAGTTGCAGCAATTATTTAACATT
>JAPLFV010000267.1 GCA_026390495.1 Pseudomonadota bacterium
AATCTCAAAGTTAGGTGACTCGAAAAACGCCCATGAAAACGCATTTTACAAAATATTTTTCACAGAATGTCGCAATAGCAGTTAGCCTTGCTATAACGGCAATCAGTTGTCGATCTAAAATCGATATTTACTCTAAAGCAAACAATGCAAAAACTTGTTGCAGCAATTCTGAAGTCGTCTGTAAATTAACTCTCTCTTCAGCAGGAAAAGAGGTAAAGACGATCGACCTCAATGTCGGAGATTCTGCGAACATTGCCGCATCTTTTGATCGAGGTAGCGATAAAGTAATTGCCTCAACATCACTGTTAACCCTCTCCGGCTGCAATGAGTCAATTCTGAAAATTGAAAAATCAGATCAAGACATAAAATTATCAGGTTCGGCCAAGGGAAACTGCACTTTAACGGTCTCTGCTACTAGGTATCCACCTGCAAACTTAAACATAGTTGTAAGGCAGCCAATCAAATCAATCCTGATATCGCCACAATCAAAGTCTGCAAACGTGGGAAGTTCAGTTAATTTTACCGCCCTGGCAACATTGACTGACAATAGCACAGAAGATATCACTGCCTCGGCAGCTTGGACTTCAGATCCAAAAACCGCAATCAGTTTTGACAGCCAGGTTAATGGACGAGGAACAATCGCAGGTACAGGAACAATCAGCGTATATGCAACCCTTGGTGATAAAACTGGAGAAGCAAAAGTTCAAGCAACCTCCAACGCATTAAAATCAATATATCTGGTTGATCCCGGAATTCCAAACTACCTCGGAGTTCAAAAAAAGTATCAGGCCATCGGAATTTACGCAGATGGAAAGAGTGAGGATATTACAAACTCTGTCAATTGGACGTCAGCCAATACCGCCAAAGCAACCATCGACGACAGCTCAAACAAAGGATTGGCAAACCTTTTAGATCCCGGATCCACATCGATAACAGCCGATCTGGAATCTGTCTCGGCAAGTCGATCGTTAGTCGTCGGGGCACCCACACTTTCAAGTCTGGTTATTACACCTGCGAATCTTCCCATCGCATCTGGATACAAAGCAAATTTCAAAGTCACCGGCACATATTCTGACGGAATCAAGTTAGATTTGACTTCATCCGCAACGTGGACCACGTCCAATGCAGCAGTTGCAACAGTTGACAACTCCGAGCTAACAAAGGGAATAGTTACCGGTGTTGGAACTGGAACCGCAACAATAACTGCTAGTGTTCTTTCAAGCTCCGCAACCGCTACCGTGGCGGTAACTTCTGCAACTTTGGCATCCATTTCTCTGACTCCTTCATCTCTGACGAAGCCTGCAAACACATCCGATAAAATATTATCTGAAGGCCGATTTTCAGATAACTCGGTTTTAGATTTTAGCGATTCTACTCAATGGACTTCTAATTCAGCAAATGTAACTGTATCGAGTACCTCTCCGTCTAAAGGACGTATCGTTGCTAATCAAACAGGGAGCGCAATAATCTCTTCAACCAGTGCTTCGACATCTGGGACAGCAAACGTAACGGTAAGCTCAGCAACTTTAGTTTCAATTGCTATCGTTCCCTCGTCGCTTTCATTGACGTCTTCAGATCAAAGACGCTTCATTGCTATCGGTACTTTTTCAGATGCTTCCACTCACGACATTTCTGATCGTGTGACATGGACCTCATCAGATTCAACAAAAGCATTTGTATCAGACTTTGGAGAATATAAGGGCATGGTGCCAGGTCTCGACGTCGGCACTGCCGTGATCAGTGCCAGTCTCGGCGCAATATCTGGCAGCTCAAGTGTCACAGTCGCGTCTTCCGGAAGTCCTACAATCAGTTCAATCCAAGTAACACCTTCAACAGGAGTAATATCAGGGACGTCAACGCAGCAATTTACAGCAACGGCATTTTATTCAGATGGTACAACAGCTAATATATCAGGCTCTTCAGTTTGGAGCTCAGCGGTTGGAGGTGTTGCCACCGTAAATGCTGGCACAGGGCTAGTTACAGGAGTTGCTTCTGGGTCAACGCTTATCTCTGCAACGAAGGATTCTGTTACGGGATCTGCATTAGCAATTGTCACTTTCGATCAAGCTGCTCCTCCTGCACCAACTACCCTTTCAGGAACTGCGAATTCAACAACCTCTGTAACCTTCAATTGGACAACTGGTGGAGGGAGCACTGCTTCATACAAATATGCATTTCAATCGGGAGGCGCGGCACCTGCAAACTGCAATGCTGGCACGACTGGTATTGCGTTGTCATCCACTGTGACTCTCAGTAGTTTGTCGCCAGGTACACAATACTCAATGATTGTTTGTGCTCTCAATACAGATATGTCTCCTGATATGGGCGTCGCCTCAGGCGCAGCATCTATGTACACTAAGCCTGCGACACCTACCGGCCTCACCGCGACCACGGCGTCAACAACAACTATCGATTTATCCTGGGCCGACATGAGTGCAGATACTGGCGGTTATAAGATTGCGTACAAATCGGGAGCGGTAGCGCCTGTGAATTGCAACTCTGATTCAACGACAACTGCCGCTGCAAACGCAACATCGCAAACCATTTCTAGTCTATCACCAAATACTCAATACACCTTTATCATTTGCACCGTGAATTCCGATAGTGGACAGTCAAGTCCAAGCGCTGGAGTTTCTGGAAACACAGACACCACACCTGCCACACCAACAAGCTTCACAGCGACTGCTTCAACTTCAGTTGCAACTACAATCGCATTGGCTTGGGACAATATGGCGGGAGATGCGGGAGGATATAAAATTGCCTACAAATCTGGTGCTGTCGCTCCTGCAGACTGCAATTCTGATACAACCACGACTGCGGCGGCCGATTCCACGAGCAAAAACATCACCGGGCTAACCGCCGGGACCCAGTATACTTTCATCATTTGTACTATCAATGCTACTGCGACAATGTCATCAGCATCATCTGGAGTTTCAAGTACAACGATACCTTTAACTCCGACTGGCTTTGGAGCAGTTGTGAATGCGACAACGCCCACAACACAAATAGATCTTTCCTGGGCTAACATGGCCGGAGATTCTTCCGGATACAAAATTGCTTACAGGCCCGGAGCGAGCTCACCGGCAGATTGCAATTCAGATTCAACAACGACGGCCGCTGTAGATGCCACCTCCACAACGGTGACTGGATTGACAATAGCAACACAATACACATTTATCATTTGTACTGTTAACAGTGTCAGTGGACAGTCTGTACCCGCTTCCGGAGTCAGCATTTACACCCTACCTGCTGTGCCGACGACGCTAGCTGCTACAGCAGTTTCTACAACGGGCATAGACTTGACATGGGACAATATGGCAAATGATACGGGGGGCTACAAAATAGCCTACAAATCTGGTGGTGTTGCTCCTGCATCTTGCACATCAGACTCAACGACGACAGCTGTAGCAAATGCGACCTCAAAATCGATCTCAGGTCTTACTGCTGGTAACCGCTATACCTTTGTCATTTGTACTGTAGACACCTCTGCGGGAGATTCGGCTAGATCGGCCGGAGTGAGTATGTACACAAAAACTGCGGCACCTTCCATATCTGCTACGGTCGATTCATCAAGTCAAATCACGCTATCTTGGGTTGCAATAACTGGCGACACTGGTGGATATAAAATTGCATACAAATCCGGAGGGGTAGCGCCAGTCAATTGCGACTCAGATACAACAACGACAGCGGCTTCCGCCGCAACAAGCAAAGTCATTTCAGGTTTAACAGCAAGCACACAATATACCTTCATAGCCTGTACCGTTAACTCAGATAGTGGTCAATCAGCGTCAAGTACTTCTGCAACGGGAACCACTAGCGCTGGAGGCGGTTGTCCTGGTGGAACCTCGGCAGCAGGGGGAGCATGCTGGGTTAGAGCCGCAGATAGTCAAAGTTGCTCTGGAAAATGCGCACTAATGGGTCTTGCTTCTAATGATACCGCAACGGAAGACTATGCAGGTAGCGGCGGTGCTGGATCTGATGCGAACTGCAAAGATGTAGTGGATACATTAGAAGGAGGCAACAATACGATCACAGAGAATGGTTCGCCAAGTTGCAACCTGGCACAATTAGGATGCATGAAACACGGTAGCGGTTACGCTCGGTGTACTATATTTGGCACAAGTCCATCGGCTTCGCAAATGGGCATTGAGAGGTACTGTGCATGCCAGTAAGAAGTTTTATTCCATGGACTACTGGAAACCCATTTCAGTTAAGAAATTTTTTTTCGTTGTTTACTTTTTTCAAGATACTTCAAAAGACCTATGCATACTTCTTGTAGAAAAAAATTGGGCAAACTATTATTTATCCTTCTCTCTCATAGGTTGATCTATTGCCCTCATCCAACCGGGTGCTGAAACCATAGCGTGCAAAGCACCATTCAATTCATTGCTAAAGCTTCTCAAAGCCTCTGATTCACTGGGGTGACTCGTCCTATGCGCCTTTGATGCATCAGCATAAAACATCGAGAGAGCCCAAATAGAATAGGCAGCAAGTGGAGACTGAGCATTCTTACTCGCAAAGTCTTGCCAATACTGCATGGCCTCTTCCCAATTTCCCGTTCGAGGTAAGTTCAACCAAACACGTTGCATGTTTGAACCTAAGCCGTCACCACTGATCGTTCCACGAGTCAGCCAGCTATAATCGAAATAAGTGGACTTTGCCTTGTATGAGTCTGAAGCTTCACGTTTTGGAATTCGGGCAATTTTATCATTTTCTTGAATCTCGTATTCGATTAAATTTTCAATACCAAAAAATTCAGTTGGATTAACAGGCGACACAGCCCCATTGGCAACATAAACTCCAACTCTTGGGCGATTATCCCCACTCACATAGGCCAGCGCAATATGCAATGATTTCGCTTTCGTCGCCGGATTATATCCTCCTGAATCAGATTCAAGTTCAAAAAGGTTCCACATCTGATCCGATTTTAAATCCCAAATCCAAAGTCCATCTCCATATCTAGCACTTCCACTCGCAGTAAAAATAAGTCGGTCACCCGAAGGCAACCAAAGAAACTCTTCAATAGCGTCATGCCCAGCCAACATAAACAACTTTGTTTTTGTTTTGTGTCGCACTAAAAGCTTTCTGGCACCTGTTACCTGATCTAAAAACAATTTTGCATGCCATCGCCGACTTTGATCATCTGCCCCAGCAAACAGGACTACTGAGGGACGCATGACATTGGGACCTTTTTCAAAATCATACTGCAGCCCTTTTTCAACTGCTTGCCCCCACCGAAATACTCCGGGATCAGACTCTGTTTCTAGCGTGTTTTGTATTCCGTCAGCACCAAATGACCTCAGTGTATAGTTTATCTTTCCTAATGGTAAAAACTCGAGACGCTCTCCCCAACTATCAAACACAACAAATTCCCTACCTTTGGACTTTGCATAAAATCGCAATTCATTCATCGATGTTGGTGCGGCACCATATTTCCGAACATACATTTGAATGAGTTGGTCATTTGCTTTTATCGATTTCTCCGTTGTCATTTTCAACTGTTCTGGATCATTCAGTTCCCTAGTCAATGCGACCCAAGAACCGAGTAAAAATAGTGGAATGAAAATTTTAAAAATCCAAAGAATCACGCTTCACATTCTCATCAATTGGGGAAAATCAATTAAATTTGGCTTTCGGATGCAAATTCAGCCATTTGTCATTATGCACCGAAAACAAATGCAATCTTCATTTGTCCAGTTTGTTTTTCAATGACTTCTTTTATGTTAGCATAAAGAAGAATCACCGAAAAAATATTATTGGGCTGCGGCAACTAAAAATGCAAGGCTTTTACGCCTTTGGAGGCATGTTTGGAACAATCTCAAATATCGACACCAATTCATACCTTGCTAACCCCATTCTTATCTCCCCCAGCGTCCATAAAGACAGCTGAGTCAAATGCCAACTGCCCGCATTCTAGAATCACTTCATGGATCAAAAAGCCAATTGAATCCGCTCTTTTGCTTTCTGTATTTTTCTTGGGATTCACATCGGAAATATGGGCTGCGGATACAGGCGAAGCGTCTTCACGTTTAATCGACTCAAACAAAACAGAGTCCATTCTTGAGGACTCTGCGAAAATTGAACGTGTTAGAATCAATGTTAGCATTCAATCCTGGAACTCTGTTGCGTCCACAAACTCAAGCGGAAAGTCTTCCGTTGCAAAGGTCCCACTAAAACCATTGAATCATGTCTTGCGAGCAAGAATAGAAAAGCCAAACGACTTTTACTTCAGTGACTTGAGAATACAAACGAATCCGATCCGATGGATTAAACCAACAGGACAGTATCAACTCAAGGCTGAAATCTACAGACGTCTCGGCGAATCAGGACAGATCGAGGAAAGTATAGGTACAATGCTTTTATCAGGAGTCTTAAAAAAACAGGGTGAAAATCTTTATACCTTCATCGGAAGTTCTAAACGGCGGTTTCTTGATCAATCTGGACTACCGCAACTGGACATTACATTGGGAGTGCCAAATCATAGCTCAAATGACCCCGTAGCCATTTCAAAATCGGCAACGACCAAACAAATCAAGTAGGCAGAACTCAAATCTAAAAACATAGCGCATCGATCAATTCACAACATTGAGCTCAGCCCGAATCCCTTTTAGAGTCTCGACATCTATCAAATAGAGCTTGCTACAAAATTCACAAGTAATCTCAAAAGTCTTATTTTCGTCGATCATTTCATCTAAGGCTTCTCGCCCAATCATGGTCAGGCTTCGAGCCACACGTGATTCGGAACATTTGCAACGAAAGCTAAATTCATGCTCGTGAAAATTTTCAATGAGTTTTATGTTACCCAGATAATTTTTAACAATATCAGCGATAGAAAGTCCACCTGACAACAAAGAACCAAAAGGCTTTGATTGAGAAACATTTTTTTCCAACGTGTCGATGAGACTCTCCGGAGCACCTGGCATCAATTCAATAATGACTCCACCACATTCTAAAACCTCGCCAATCTCATTGGTAATTCCACCAAGCGCAACAATAGACGGTACTTGCAAAGACTGATGGAGGTAATACGCCAAGTCATCACCGATGAGACCCGACTGAATAGAAACACTCGACACATGGGGTGCCTTCTCAAATGGCTGAGATCTGATAATATGAATAAATCCCTGACCCACAGCTGAGGCAATATCAAAATGGCCAGATTTTAAGGGAAGGTCTGCCGAAGGAATATCGCACCAGCCCCTTGCCTCACCGTCAAAGCTTGCTTCGGCATAAATTGATCCGAGAGCTCCATCACCCTTGAAATGAATCCCAATCGACTGTCTGTCGCGCATATTGGCAGCCATGAGGACTGCTCCTGTAATTACTCGTCCACAAGTCAAAGATGCTAAGGGCCCCATTTTCTGCACCTTAGAGATCTCACGAACAATATCGGTCGATTTAACTGCTGACACCCGCAAATATAGGTCTTCGCTATAGAACTTAACAACTTGACTCAAGAATCACCCCCTGCCAATGCACAGAATTTATGGGTAAATATCGCTTTGAACTGACGGTTCATCATGGTGAAAGTGCCTGAAAACTCTGCAATGTGTCAATAAAATTGACAGTATTTCCCCACTGAAAAGCCGCTAGATCATCAAATAGGTCAACCTTTCTAATGAATAGGCATTATGGCACATGCCTTGCTTTGTGAGGAACAAACTCGCGCTGTTGTCGCGCTGCTAAATTTTGCGAGTTTTTGCTGAACTGCTGTGGAGAGGACTAATCATGAAAGCACTTATTGGAAACACGATCACTATCTTATTTATGTCTTTGACGGGGATGAATACATTCGCTCAAAACGTGAGCCACAATTACATCAATACAACTAGAACATCTTACAAATCGAAAATATTCGTTTCACAGGCAATAGAAGGTGAATACGGATCTATGAAATCAAATCAAAGCTCAGATTCAAACTCCCTTGTTGCATCCACAAGTTCTTCGCAAGCTAAATGGCAAGGATACAATTTGACGTCGACACTGGGTCTAGAGGTCATGAAATTTATTCAATTTAACGTCGCCCATAGCTCAATCAACTTGAGATCGACAAGTTCTTCTTTAGAAAAATTAGACGGGAGTCGCTTAACCGGTGGAGTTCGCCTTTCCTTCCTTGCACCCGTTGCAAACCTTGAGTTAGGGGGCGGCGTTATTGGGACTCGATATGATTATCAAAAAGATTTAGAAACATCTGACTTTTATGGAAGCGGAGTCTACTATAGTATTGGAATGAATTATTTTACAAGTGACCAAGTTTCGGTTTTTGGTATCGCAAAAATTATCGACGAGCATTCAATCAAAAGCGGTGGAAGTTCATCAACCAATAGCCTTTCTATGAAGAGCACAAATCTTGGAGTAGGCGTTTCTCTTTGGCTCTAATCAGATTATGTATAAAGTTTACTGATTCAAATTTAGAGAAATCAAAGAAATTTATAGAGCA